>NJBL01000067.1 GCA_005223145.1 bacterium (candidate division B38) B3_B38
TTTCAAGCAGGGCGAGGTACCTTCTCTCGTGCTGTTTTTCGGCTACTGCTATATTTCTCAGCACTTCCGCTATCTTCGCAAACCTCTCTTTCTCTGCTATGCGGGCGAACTCGGGGTACATTGTGGTATGCTCGTGATTCTCACCGCTGGCGGCAGCTCTGAGATTCTCTTTGGTGTTTCCGATTACACCTGCAGGGAAAGAGGCGGTGAACTCAACCTCTCCGCCCTTTAAGAATTTAAAGAGCCTTTTGGCGTGCTCCTTCTCGTTATCCGCAGTCTCCAGGAATATGGCGGCTATCTGCTCATAGCTCTCTTTCTTTGCCTGCGATGCAAAGAAGGTATAGCGGTTTCTGGCCTGCGATTCGCCGGCAAAGGCTGTCAGGAGATTCTTTTCCGTTGTGGTCCCCTTCAAACTTTTCATGCTTTTACTCCTGCAATTTATTCTTCAAAGGGAGCATAGAAGCACCTTTTGGGGGAAGCAATCTTCCCTTTCTTTTTCAGTTCGCTAATCGCCTGGGAAACCTCGTCCTTGGCGAGACCGGTCAATTTGACAATATCGCCGGGTCTCACCGGTTTCCCGGCATTTTTCATAGCTGTGAGCACCTTTTGTTCCTGGTCAGTCATTTTTACTCCTTTTTTAAACGAGCTTATGCTCTTGATGTTTTTTAAGGATTTCGTCTGCCAATCTACCCAATGATTTAAAATCCTCTTCCCTGGGATGACCCTTTATCACCACAGGCTCCAGTATTTCCACTTTAAGATTAGTCAGCATGCCGGTAATCTGTTCTTTCATCTTTCCGCCCCAGCCATAAGAGCCAATTATGGATGCAAACCTCAACTTTGGTCTCAGGGCGTTGACGAGATAAGCGGCATAGACAGCAGATGGATGAGGTCCAACTAATACCGTAGGCGAGCCAATCACGATGGTGGCGGCATCCACCAGAGCCATTGCCAGCTCGCCAAGGTCTGTTTTCGTCAGGTTAAATTGCTTTACGATTATACCTCTATCAATCAGCGCATCAACGAAGTAATCAATCATCCTGCTCGTGCTACCGTGCATGGAAACATAGGGAACAATCACCTCATTTTTCACATCATCAGAAGCCCACTCTCTATAAGCATCGAGAATAAACTGCGGTTTATGGTAAACCGGACCGTGGCTTGGGGCAATTATTTCAATCTCCAGAGTACTTATCCTTGCCAGATGCTTCTTGATACTTGTTCTGAAAGGCATCATGATCTCAGCATAATATCTCTTTGCTGATTCGTATACTACCGCTTCATTCGATACAAATAATTCGCTGGTGGCAAGATGAGAGCCTAAAAAGTCGCAGGAGAACAGAACCTTATCATCCTTGAGATAGGTAAACATTGTTTCGGGCCAGTGAACCCACGGAGCGAGGATAAATTCCAGGGTTCTGTCTCCCAGCAATAAGCTATCTCCCTCAGTCACCGTTAAAAATCTATGCTCTGGAATAAGGAGCAGATCCATGAGCATGGATTTACATTTCGGATTGGTCACCACCTTAGCCTGTGGGTAAAGTTTTAGTACTGAGGGGATGGAGCCAGAGTGGTCCTGTTCCGCATGGTTGGAAACAACATAGTCTATCTTCTCCACCCCGAGTTTTTGAAGATTTGCTATGAGTCGGTGCTCTTTAGTCGGGTCAACAGTATCTATAAGGGCTGTTTTGTCGCTTCCTTTTATCAGGTAGGCGTTATAACTTGTCCCGTCCGGAAGAGGTATGAGCTCATCGAACAATCTTCTGTCCCAGTCAATCGCACCTACAGAGTAAATACCCGATTTTATCTCACTGACCGCCAATTTTAGCTCTCCTTTTCAAAATCATCTTTACCTGCTCCACAAATAGGGCATACCCAGTCATCTGGCAGCTCTTCAAAGGGTGTGCCAGGTTTTATGCCCGAATCTGCGTCGCCTGCTTCAGGGTCATAGATATATCCACAAACTGTGCATACATACTTTTCCATCTTCTTTGCCTCCATTGGCTTCTCTTCCCTAATATAGGTGGGTGCTGTTTTCGGAGATTTTCCTTTCTTAACCTCGTGATAGTAGGCGTAGGTCATAGGTTCGCCTTCTTTGATAATATCGGCGTTAACTATCCTTCCAATAAAAATTGTATGTGTTCCCACGTCTGAGCTATTTATGACCTCAGCCTCTAAGTAACTAATGGTATTCTCCAGAACTATGGGGGCGCCGGTCACGCCGACCCTGTATCTCACATCTTTGAATTTATCTATCTCCCGTCCAGATTTAAAGCCAAATTGACCTATGAGTTTCATAGGTGTCTCTTTGGCGAGAACTGAGGCGACAAAAACTCCACTTTCCTTAATAAATTCGTGGGTCAGATTCTTTTTATTTATGCACACTGCTACTGTGGGAGGTTCTGATGTAGTTTGGAAAACTGTATTGGCTATTTGCCCGTTAAACCTATTATCCTTTTTTGAGCTAATAATATACAAACCATAGCCAATCTTGCGAAGAGCTTTTAAATCCACTTTTCCCCCCTTCAGTTAAATATCTCTGCTGTTTTTTTATACTATATCACCAAATTCATATAGGTCAACAAACATTTCATCCTTTTTTTAAATAGCACTTCACCTAATTACTTGGAAAAATAAGCTTAGCGAAAATCTCCTCTTCGCTTTCTTTTTCTCACTATTGTTTCTTATGATCTTTTCAGCTCATCCCACGCCTGGAGTGCTCTCCTGAGATGCGGAATGGTGATTGAACCGCCGACAACAAGACCTATAGCCAGTGCTTCCTCAAGTTCCTCATCGCTTATACCTTCCTCATGACATCGAATGATGTGGTACTTGATACAATCATCACATCTCAGCACCAGCGAAGCCACCAGACCCATCAACTCCTTAATTTTTGCCGGAAGAGCGCCCTCCCGATACACCTGCGAATCGAGACTGTAGAACCTCTTGATTTCCATACTGGCGTACTTCATCACTATTTCGTTCAATCTATCCCTTTCCTCTTTAAATTTTTCAATATGCCTCTCACACATGCTTATACTTCCTTTGAATCTTGTATTCGTTCACTTCTTTCCGGGTGAAATTCACTCAAATTATGGTCAACCTTGCCGCTATAACAATTTCTTTTCCCCCTTAATCTTTTTTATATCCGTAATGTCCTGGCTGACCTCCAAACACCCCAGGTAATCCCCCTTCTGGCTGCGGACCGCAAAGTAGCGGATATAGATTAATCTCCCCTCCAGATTAATCCAGAACGCCGCTGCATCTCGGCGACCACTTTTGAAATCTTCTAATAACTTATTAACCACATGTACGCTCTGCTGAGGGTGGCATAATTGAACTTTCCGACCGATCACTGCTTTTGTTCTGGCGAAAATTCTATCTTTGGATTGGCTGAAGTATCGAACGGTGTCCTCTTTATCCACAAAGGTGATATCTACCGGCAAGGTGTTGAGCATGGCTTCCAGCTCATCTTTTGAAAATGTCCCCGTTTCCAGAGGAATCATGCCTTCAGTTGCACGCTTTGGCGTGGGGACTTCTTTCTCCTCAGTGACCAGCCTGGGAGGCTCGGGAGTGAAGCAGCAATAGCCAAGCTCGTCAAATTGATGCCTGATGTCTTTCCATTCCCCCCCTGTTATAACCTTCAAGGCAGTGGGAAAAAGGATATTATTCTCCTTGTAAAAGTGGCTGGAGAGCATGTCCGCCAGTGATACTGCCGATTCCTCCAGTTGTCTGATGAAATCTTGAAAAGCCATGTCCTTGTGCGTATCAACAAGGCTGTAAAGATTCTTCTTCATCTCCCTTATTTTGTTATGCTCGGTCCACATGATTGCCGGAGGCTGGGTAACCCCGTGCTTCTCAAGATAGGGGAAAAGAACATTTTCTTCCCGCACATAGTGGCTTTCCGACTCTTTGAGATGCTCTGCGAGGTGGTTTAGGTGCTTCATCTTATCGCTCACTGAATCAAAATCCTTTGCCCCCTTCATCTCCCCTGCAGTGCACTTCAGTTCATCGGCAAAGCTGAGGAGAATTTTGTGCTCTTCCATAAGAGTATGTATCGGGTGTCCAGCAGGGGCTGAAGCCTGTTCTCTCTCCAGCGATTCTCTGAAGACAGCCAGATGAACCTCGCAAAGTCTTTGAATCTCTTCCCGGGGCATACCCTCTTTCACCAGCTCCTCTTCAATCTGAACTATCTCGGTCGAGGTGACATCCTTTAATACCTCTCTGAATTCCTCTTTTATCTCCTCGGGCTTGGCACCTTCGTGCAATCTCTTTATCAGCTCCTTTAGAATATCCTTCTTGCCAGACAACTCACTCATAGCCATCCCTCCTTTTATTAATTTCATACGCTCGGTTAGACGCTATTAACATCAAAGATATTTTCTTTGTAAAGTTAATGATTTTAAAGCATTAATTGCTTCCAATATTCTATACCCTTTTTTAAATTTCACTGCAATAAATAGGTGCTATTTTACTAAAATGAGGATATTCTTCCATTTTGAATTTTTGGTCAATTGCTTTTTCTATCCATTTTTTGTTCTAAATTAATTCTAACACAAATCTACGCTAGCTTAAAAATACACTCACATTTAGTTTTTACACTTTTCTGTTTTTGAATATTTTATGTTTCTAATATTACACCAGACTCAACATAATTTGCAATAAAATTATTGCCCGAGTGAGGATACCAGCTCTAAATGTCAGCAAAGGTGAGGCTTAATTGGCTTTAAAACCTTGGTACGGTCTCTTGAAAACCTGAATGCATTGTGTTTCATAAATACTGTTATTTTTTAGCCATCGTCGGGAGCAAAGTCCCCTTTTGGTTGACTGAAGCGGGACGCATGGGTATAATGTAAGGGAAAATTTATGGGAAACAGGTTAAGCAATCGTAATAGCACGAACTCATAATCCGGTGAACTTATCATAAGGGAGGTAAGCTGTGATTGACCTGAGGAAAGCCATACGGGATGTGCCCGATTTCCCGAAAAAGGGGATTGTCTTCAAGGATATTACCACTTTACTCAAGGATAAGGATGCCCTGCGGTTAGCCATTGACCAGTTGGCAGAAAGATACATGGGCAAAGGCATCGACCTCGTGCTGGGGGTAGAAGCCCGGGGGTTCATCATCGCCGGCATTATGGCGTACAAGTTGGGGACGGGATTTATACCCGTAAGGAAGCCCGGAAAGCTGCCCGCAGAGACCATCATGGAGACCTACGAGCTGGAATATGGCACTGACAGCCTGGAAATTCATAAGGATGCCATAAAACCGGGGCAGACGGTTCTTATCGCCGACGACCTACTGGCTACCGGGGGCACCGCTCGAGCCGCCGTAGAGCTGATAAGGAAGCTGGGAGGCAAAGTATACGGCTTAGCCTTCCTTATCGAGCTTGAGTTCCTTGAAGGGCGAAAAAAAATAGAAGGTCTGGATATATTCTCTCTTATTAAATTCTAACCCTTAACATAGGAGTAAGAGCAATGAAAGGTCGCAGTCTCTACCCATCTCTCACAATATCACTCTTACTGACCCTCCTGTTGCTCATCCCCGGCAGTTTTACCCTTGCCTGCCGCCAGGAGGAAAAAGCGCAGCAGCCTGCTGCTGAGATAAAACTCCCCCCGCCGTCTCTTACCGGAAAGGTTTCGGTGGAGGAAGCTATTAAAGCAAGAAGAACCATCAGAAGCTTTCAGCCCCAGCCCTTGACCCTGTCCCAGGTCTCCCAGCTTTTATGGGCTGCCCAGGGTATCACCGGTGGAAGGGACAATCTGAGGGCAGTCGCCTCAGCCGGAGCGCTTGACCCCATAGAGATGTATATGGTAGTGGGCGATAAAGGAGTAGAGGGACTGGAAGCCGGCATCTATCATTACCTCCCCAAATCCCATTCTGTTGAAGTGGTGAAAAAGGGAGACTATCAGGATAAGGTTGTGGAGGGAGCTCTGGGTCAACAATGGATTGGTACCGCGCCGATAGTTATGATTGTGACTGCAGAATATGCCCGCACCACCGTAAAGTATAAGGAGCGGGGGATCAGATATGTTCATGTAGAAGTAGGGCATGTGGGGCAGAACATCTTCCTGCAGGCTGAAGCAATAGGTCTGGGGGCGGGCATTGTAGGTGCCTACTCAGATGAGCAGATAGCTAAAGTTCTCGGTCTCCCGTCGGAGATTACCCCGCTGTTGATTATGCCCGTTGGATATAAAAAATAGCCAGATTAAACAGACTCCTTCCAGTTCCTCCAGGGTGAGCGAAAGAACCTTCTTATCTCTATTCATTAAGGAGGCAGGCAAAAAAATGAAAGAAGCGAGGGTAATCTGGACTGAGGGGATGCAGTTTGTGGGAGCGGCCGATTCAAACCATGCCATTGTGATGGATGCTGCCCCCGAGGTGGGTGGCGCCAACAGCGGTGCGCGTCCTGGAGAGCTCCTGCTGATAGGGCTGGGAGGGTGCACCGGAATAAATGTGGTCTCTTTTCTTAACAAAATGCGAGTTAAGTTTGACTCTTTCCATATAAAAATCAGAGCAGAATCTGCCACCGAGCATCCCAGAGTCTACACGCAAATCGACCTCACATATGTAATAAGCGGAAAGGATATTCCTCCGGAAAAGGTGGAAAGAGCTATTGAACTCTCCTGGAGTAAATATTGCTCGGTGGGAGCCATGCTGGAGAAGACTGCCAAGATAAGTTATCACTACGAGATAAAGAAGCCCGAAGAGCAGCTATAAAAAAAGCCGGGAGAAGTAGAGGAAAAGAGAGCTATGAAGCACATTTATGGTCCGGTGTCCTCGCGCCGGTTGGGTCTGTCTCTGGGAGTGGACCTGGTCCCCTTTAAAACCTGCAATTTCGACTGCATTTACTGTCAGCTGGGAAGAACTACCAGAAAGACCGAGGAAAGACGGGAATGGGTATCCATTGAAGAGGTCATCGAAGAGCTCAAAGCCACCCTATCCCATGAACACAAGATTGATTGCCTCACCTTCTCAGGCTCGGGGGAGCCGAGCTTGAACTCCAGGCTGGGAGAAGCAATCAGAGAGATTAAAAGATTAACCACTATTCCGGTAGCCGTCCTTACCAATGGTTCCCTGCTGAGGTCAGCCGAGATGAGGGAAAAGCTGATGGAGAGCGACCTGGTTGTACCTTCTCTTGATGCCGCTTCCCAGAGAGTCTTTGAGAAGGTTAATCGCCCCCTCCCACCCCTCAAGATAGAAGAGGTGATTGAGGGGCTGAGGGCGTTTAAAAAAGCATATCGGGGTAAGCTATGGCTGGAGATAATGCTGGTCAAGGGAGTAAACGACTCACCCGATGAACTGCAGATGCTGAAAGAAACTATCTCCCGCATCGCACCTCATAAAGTCCAGTTGAATACCGTGGTTCGTCCCCCTTCGGAGCCCTTTGCCCTTCCCATCACCAGAGAGGAAATGGATAAGGTGAAAGTCTTTCTTGGGAGCCAATGTGAAGTAATAGCTCGCTTCAGCCCAAGAGAGTCATCCCCCCTGGAGCATCAACAGGAAAGGGCTATATGGGAATCCATCCAGAGAAGACCGGCGACTATTAAGGACCTTGCTGATGGGCTGGGATTACATCCTAACGAAACCCTTAAATACATCAAAAAACTGATAGATGCCAATAAGATAGAAGCCATATCTTTCGGGGTCAATCGCTATTATAAGCCCATAAAGAAAAAAGAGAGATAGTATAACAATAAGGCAAAAAGAGAAAGCCATTATTGGCTATTCAGGGTGTGATTCTCCGGGTAAGAAAAAATATCCCCGCTGTCGTTTTTTGCTTGCAGTGGCGGATAATTATGGTATAATTATTAGCCTTGCAGCAGAAGGAGGACAGTTGGCAAAACCCTGTAATGTATAAAACCTTACATATTTTTTAATCGAAGGGAGGTTTACAAAATGGCAGAACAAAAGCCAAAATTCGTGGGAAAACTTGAGTGGCCGGTCACCGTCCAGCTTGGTCGAGGGATGGAAGGTGCCATTTCTAATGAATCTACCATCGGCTATGTCGATGGGGAAAAGGGCTGGTTGGTATATCGGGGTTATAATATCTTTGATCTGGCAGAGCACTCAACCTATGAAGAGACCTGTTATCTCCTTCTTTTCGGCAAGCTCCCCACCAAGAAGGAGTACGAGGACTTCTATATGAAGCTGGTGGGCTACCGGGCAGTCCCCAATAAGGTCATCGAGCTGATGAAAGGACTACCCAAGGAAGTCCATCCCATGGCGGCTCTGAGGACAGGCGTCTCCCTTTTGGGATGTTTTGATCCCAAAGCGGACGATGTAACCGTAGAAAACGACACAGAAATCGCCATTAAGCTAATAGCTCGGACATCAACCGTAGCCGCTGCCTGGGCAAGGATCAGAAAGGGGCTGGAACCGGTAGACCCCGACCCCAGCTTAGGCCACGCTGCTAACTTCCTCTATATGGCTACCGGGGAGAAACCCGACGACTTCACTGCTCGGGTTATGGACATATGCCTTATTCTCCATGCTGACCACGGGATGAACGCCTCCACATTTACCTCCATGGTCATTAACTCGTCGCTTAGTGACCTTTACTCCACAGTTGTCGGCGGGATAGGGAGTTTGAAGGGACCCCTCCATGGTGGTGCCAATGAGCGAGCTCTGGCTGAGGTAATGACCATCAAGGACGAGGATGACGCAGTCAGGTATGTCAAAGACGCCATAGTTCAAAAGAAGAAGATTATGGGGTTCGGGCACCGGGTATACAAGGCTTATGACCCCCGGGCGAAGGTGCTGGGGCAGTACTCTCAGAAAGTGACCCAGATGAAGGGAATGGAGAACCTGTATAAAATCGCCAAGAAGGTTGAGGAAGAGGTGATTGCCGCTTATGGTGAGAGGGGGATTTTCCCCAATGTTGACTTCTACTCCGGAACTATTTATTACGCCCTTGGCATTGATGTTCCCTTGTTCACTCCCATATTCGCGGTAAGCCGCGTAGCTGGATGGTGTGCTCGGGTGCTGGAATACCTGCCAATTAACCGCATATTCAGACCTCGTGCAGTCTATGTGGGAGCTATGGAGCAGAAATACACCCCCATCGACCAGAGATAGAAAAATAAGACCACTTAAGTAATAAACAAGGGGGAAAAGGAGTAAAACTCCCTTTTCCCCCTGTTTTTTTATCTGCAAGTTTCAAGAAGAAGAGCAGTTCAGTTATCAGCTATTCTTTCGTGTGCTCCTTTTTCTCGGTAGGACAGGAGCACTTCATGGCAATCATCGATATCTCCACTTTAGCCCCACGAACCAGCTCATGGACTTCAACCACTGCCCTGGCAGGGCGCTCGGAGGGGAAATACTCCTTGTATACCTTATTGAGAGCGTCGTAATCTTTAATGTCGGTCAGATAGACGGTCACCTTCGCCACATTCTCGTAGCTCATTCCCGCTTCTTTCAGCAATGCCCCCAGATTCTCCAGCACCTGGCGTGTCTGAGCCTCAATCCCTTCAGCCAATTTGCCGGTGCTGGGGTCGGTCCCGATATTGCCGGAAAGAAATAGCCAATCCCCTATCTTGATAGCTGGACTGAAGGGGAGCTCGGAGATATCAGTCCCCTTCAATTTTATAACTTTCTTCTGATGAGGGCACTCCTTCTCCTGCCCACCCATAGTCAATCCTGGGTAAAAAAGAAAAAAGCATAAAACCAAAGCAGCAATTAAAGCCAATCTTCCTCTGAAAGAGAACATTATGAGGTCCTCCTTTCCTCTGGTGAAATATAAAGTTATTCCTCTGAATTTCTGGCAAAGACAGACTTAATAATAGAGAAAGCCTTCCTTGTTCTGGAGGTGAAATCCCCTTCTCCCTTTTCAATAATCTCGCCCCACTTAGAAAATATCTCCTTGAGGTGGGAAAGGTCACCATTTTGCAGGCTCTGAATAATAAGCCTTACTACTGGAGGAGCGCTCTCTACTTTGGGATACTCATCTTCCAGAATAGAGCGCGCAGCCCTCAGGGATGGTAGCTCTTCAGGCTCTATAGCGGGTTCCTTCTCTTTGGTAGTCAACTCTCCCTCCTCTTTCTCAGCGGGTAAGAAAGGCTCCTTTTGAGGCAAGAGAGGAGTAAAAAAGGGTGGGGATTCTGGTTTCCTCATCTTATCAATCTGGTAAAGAGCTTTCTGGTTAAGGATTCTTCGCCAATACTTAGCCAGGTAGCCGAGGAGCTCTATGTCGCTCTCGAAACAACCTTTAATTCGACAGGTAGGGTCAACTTGCCATTCTTTGACCGAACTTATAATTATCGTCCCCTGAACGCCCTCTTTCAACACTATCCTCTCAGCATTAACAGAGCCGACCTCCACTGTTCCACCAACAATTTTAAGCTCATTGGCTTCCACTGAATGGGCTTCGAGGCGGGAGTGGCGCATCTCCACCATTCGCGACTTGATAGCCCTCGCCCGGATATGCCCTTCATCTCCCATCAGGTTCCGGGCGATAACCTTGTCTCCTGTTAAGGTTCCCTGAACCAGGAGCATCTTCTTGGTGCTGAAACTTCTGGAATATATAGTAACATCTCTATCAATCAGAATACTGCCGAAATGAGTGTTTATCTCCCCAAAATCAGATTGTGATTCCTGGAAAATCAGGTCCCCCTTCACATCGAGGACTAAAGGGACTCCTTCTGGCACCCGGATCTTCGCCCCTCGGGGAATAACCATGGTGTCATAAATTTCATTGGAAGAACTTTTTTCCTCCATCTTGTCCCCCAGATAAAAAGTTCAAAATTATATTTTATATTACATCATCCGCCATTCCTTGTCAAATAAAAGATAGTTTGAAACTCTGCTTCATCACGGTGGAGATTCCTATCTACTGAGCAAGAATTACCAGCTCTCAGCGAAAATGGTAAGGAACTTGCAAAATTTTCTTTCGATTTTTGGGTGAAGTGGCTATTGAGAGGAGAAGTGGTCAACAACCTCCCTGGCTGCCCGGCGACCAATCAAAGGGGTAAGCTCATCCTCCGAGGCAGCCCTTATGCGGTCAAGGCTCTTGAAATGGCTGAGGAGGAGGTTCTTTCGCTTCTCTCCGATGCCCGGAACCTGCTCCAGCTCAGAAGCCAGCAGCCTGCCAGTGCGAACCCGCCGGTGAAAGGTGATGGCAAAGCGGTGAGCTTCGTTCCTGACCTGCTGAAGCAGACGCAGGACAGACGACCCTTCCTCAAGCTTAACCGGCTTTGCCCTCCCCTGCAGATACAGCGTCTCCTCCCTTTTGGCGATGGCGGCAACCGAAACCTCTTGTATCCCAAGAGAAGCAAGGCTCTTCACCGCTGCCCCAAGCTGTCCTTTTCCTCCGTCAACCAGCACCAGGTCGGGAAGATTCTTCTTCTCTTTTAGCAGCCTCTCATACCTGCGTTTGATAACCTCTGTCATAGAGCCTATATCATCAGGGCCGAGCACCGTCTTAATCTTAAATTTGCGGTAATCAGATGGTTTGGGCGCCCCCTTCTCCCAGACCACCATGGAGCCCACCATATCCCCTGCTCCGATGTTTGAGATGTCGAAAGCCTCTATCCGCTGAGGAACCTTATCGAGATGAAGAGCCTCTTGTAAAGCTATAAGCAGCCTCTCTGTCGCTTCGCTCTTAAACTTGTTGTTGAATGAGAGACGGGCATTCTCAATAATTAGCTGCAATAGTTGAGCCTTCCTTCCCCTTTTGGGCACCACTATATTTACTCTATTCCCCCGCTTCTGGCTCAGCCAATCCTCCAGGAGCCTGCTATCTTCAAAGTCCCGCTGGAGATAAATCCTATGAGCAACATATTGGTCGCTATGGTAATACTGTTTTACCATAGCAGTGATAAACTCCTCTTCATCGATGGGTAAGGGTTCATCCCAATAATACTCCTTCCGTCCCACCACCACCCCCTGCCGCAAGTTGAATACCTGAAGAACAGCCTGGTTTCCCTCTATATGATAGCCGAAGAAATCCTCCTCTGCTAAAGTGGTGAAGGCTATCTTCTGCTTGAGCGATAACTCCTCCAGCGTGTGAAGGGTATCCCTGTAATAAGCAGCCTGCTCAAATTGCTCTCTGGCAGCTGCCCTTTCCATCTTCTGCCTCAGGCTCCTCATAAGTTCGGCAGTTTTCCCCTCCAGAAACAACTGCACATCTTTTACCGCCGCCTGATATTCCTCCCTGGTGGCAAGCCCGGGGACACAGGGACCGAGGCAGCGGTGTATCTGGAGGTCAATGCAGGGTGAAACCTTCTTCTTTCCTATGGGATAACGACATCTCCGAATGAGAAAATGACGGGAGATAAGCCTTATAGTCCGCCTGGCTAAGCTAGCGGGTATGAAGGGACCATAGTATAACGCCCCATCAGAGAGAACCCTTCGCACCAGATAAAGCCGGGGGTATTCTTCGCTGATTGTAAGCTTCAGGTAGGGGAAGTTTTTATCATCCCGCAGCATGACATTGAATCTTGGTTTCTCCTTTTTTATAATGCTGTTCTCCAGGATAACCGCCTCTATATCATTATCGGTGACAATATAGTCAATATCGGCTATCTCTCTCACAAGGGTTTCGGTTTTTATATTAAAGCTTTTGGAGAGCTGAAAATAGGAGCGCGCTCTATGTCGAAGTGATTTGGCTTTACCTACATAGATAATCCTCCCCCTTCTATCCTTGAATATATACACTCCCGGCTGAGAGGGAAGGTTCTCCAGCTTATCCTCTAATGCCAATTTCGAAATCCTCTCTTAAGATGGGTATTCCAAGCTCCTTATTCTTGAGCCTCTTTATTTTATCCCTCAGTTCGGCTGCCTTTTCGAACTCTAATCTCTTGGCAGCCTCCTTCATCTCCGCCTCTAAGGCTGTTATTCTCTCATGAAGCTTCTCCCTGGTGAGATACTCCTCTTTCTCCTCAGCGACCTTCAGAGGGACGGTGTAATAATCGGCTTCGTAGATGCTTCCCAGGATGTTAGAAATTGACTTTTTAATAGATTCGGGAGTGATATTATGCTTATGGTTATATTCCTCCTGAAGCTTCCTTCTCCTCTCGGTCTCCTCCTTGGCTTTAAGAATGGAAAGGGTAGGGACATCGGCATAGAAGACTACTTCCCCATTGATGTTGCGCGCTGCTCTCCCTGCTGTCTGAATCAAAGAGGTAGTGGAACGGAGAAAGCCCTCCTTATCGGCATCAAGGATGGCAACCAGAGAGACCTCAGGAAGGTCAAGTCCTTCGCGGAGCAAATTAATGCCCACCAACACATCAAAATCACCCTTCCGCAGATCCCTTAATATCTTGACCCGCTCCAGGGTGTCTATATCCGAATGGAGGTATTTAGCCCTGATGCCCAGCTCATGGTAATATTCGGTGAGGTCTTCAGCCATCCTCTTGGTCAGGGTGGTGACCAGCACCCTCTCTCCGCGTTCAATACGCTGGTTGATGCGGCCCAAAAGGTCGTCAATCTGTCCTTTGGCTGGTCGGATGACAATAATGGGATCCATGAGTCCGGTAGGGCGTATCACTTGCTCTACCACCACTCCTTCTGTCCTCTTCAGCTCATAGGGACCAGGGGTGGCAGAGACATAGACTACCTGACGGGCCCTCTGCTCAAATTCCCCAAATTTCAGAGGTCGGTTGTCAAGAGCTGAGGGGAGACGGAAGCCATACCTCACCAGGGTGAGCTTCCGTGACCGGTCACCCCGATACATCCCATGAAGTTGGGGTACGGTAACATGGGATTCGTCGATAATGATGAGGGAATCGCGGGGCAAATAATCCAGAAGACAAGGTGGAGGCTCCCCTGCCCTTCTCCCGGTCAGATGCCGTGAGTAGTTCTCTATACCATGACAATAGCCGATCTCCCTGATCATCTCAATATCAAAGCGGGTGCGCTGCTCAATCCGCTGGGCTTCCAGCAGCCTTCCTCTTCGCTTTAGATTGGATAGATGAACTTCCAGCTCCTCCTCTATAGAGTTGATAGCCCGCTCCAGCAGCTCCTCGGGGGTGACATAATGGGATTTAGGATAGATAGGAACCTGCTCCAGGGGGCGGATAGCCCTGCCGGTCAGAGGGTCGATTGCTGACAGGTTCTCTACCTCATCACCATAGAGCTCAATCCTCACCCCGCTGTTCGCATAGATGGGGAAGATTTCAATAACATCCCCTCTAACCCTGAAGGTCCCCCGACGAAAGTCTATATCGTTCCTTTCATACTGGATTCTCACCAGCTTTCTTAAAATCTCCCGGCGAGGAATACGCTGACCTTTATAAAGGGATAAGAGCATTCCGTAGTAAGCCTCAGGGGAGCCAAGTCCATATATGCATGATACACTGGCAACGATAACCACATCGCGACGCTCAAAAAGGGAACGAGTGGCGGAATGACGAAGACGGACGATCTCATCGTTAATGGTTGCCTCCTTGGCAATATAGGTGTCGGTGGCCGGGATGTAAGCCTCTGGTTGATAATAATCGTAGTAGCTGACAAAATACTCTACCGCACTGTGGGGGAAGAAGCCCTTGAACTCCTGATACAGCTGGGCGGCCAAGGTCTTGTTATGGGAGAGAATCAGAGCAGGGCAATTGATCTGCTCGATGACTTTAGCCATAGTAAAGGTCTTGCCAGAGCCGGTAACTCCCAGCAGAACCTGATGATGTTCCGTTCTTTCAATCCCTTCTACCAGCTCTTTGATGGCGTGAACCTGGTCCCCTTTAGGCTCAAACTCGGAAACTAA
>NJBL01000007.1 GCA_005223145.1 bacterium (candidate division B38) B3_B38
ATAAGTATTAAATTGTAATATCCGGTGAGGCGGTTGTTGGGACTGAGTTGAGCGGTTCTCTTGATAAAAGCCTGGGTCTGCTTGAATTCAGTTACATATGCGGAGTTGCTGGCGTCCTCGCTGGTAGCGTCAATCTGGCGCCAGAAGGATAAGTAGAGAGATAAGAATGCCCTATCTCAAATTCATAACTCCTCCTTAATATAAGAAGTCTGCTTTTGAGAAGGATTAAGACACCTGGAAAAGATTTTAATTTACCACCCCCTCTCTTTGATTTTATACATTATGAAAACCTATTTTCATGTCAAGCAAAATATTGACACGAGTGTCCCGCTGGAGGTGATGCTTGTCTGAGCACAGGAAGGAGGCTTTAATACTTGCTAAAGGATGATAAAATGGTATAATTCTAATTAAGTTTAGTTTTAATTGAGGGAAATTGATATGAAAAACCTGAACCGTAGAGGAAGGCTCTGTATTATATGGGTATGCATATTTATGATTATAGCCGCAGCCGCCATAGGTCAGGAAGCCAGAGAGCACGTGCGGAGGGGATTGAACTTTGCCCGCCAGGGACTGGTTAATAGCGCCATAGAGGAGTATAAGAAGGCGCTGGAGCTCGACCCCAATCTGGCGTTAGCCCACACCAACCTGGGGGCGGCCTACGACCTCAAAGGGCTGCATGATAAAGCCTTTGAAGAGCATAAGAGGGCTTTATCCATTAACCCCAACTTAGCACTGGCCCACACCTATCTGGGTCTCTCTTATGAATACAAAGGAATGTTAGAGGAGGCTATCGCCGCCCATAAGAAAGCAATCGAGCTTAGACCTGACTTCGCTATGGCTCGCAATAACTTAGGTGTTGCCTATACCAAGAAGGGGCTAATTAAGGAGGCAATAGAGGAGCTCAAAACAGCTGCCACCCTGAGCTCTCAATACCACAAGCCCCATATCAATTTAGGTACTATTTACGAGCAACAGGGGCGTTACGATGAGGCAATTGCCTGCTATCAGAAGGCTCTGGAGATCAACCCCGACCTGGTATTGGCATATAACAGCCTGGGAATCGCTTACAGCAAAAAAGGGATGTTTAAGGAAGCTGTGGAACAATTACAAAAAGGAATAGAGATTAAGCCAAATATAGCCCTTACTTACACCAACCTGGGGATGGTATATTATCTTCAGGGAAAGCTGGATGAGGCTATTGCCCAGCACCAGAAAGCCCTGGAGCTGAACCCTGAGTTCCCTTTAGCTCATAACAATCTGGCGCTGGCCTACGCCAAAAAAGGGCTGTTGAAGGAGGCTATTGAAGGGTTTAAAAGAGCTATTGAGCTCAATCCCAGACTTCCTATGGTCCACTACAATCTGGGTCTGGCATACAGTCAGAAGGGCTTGTTGACCGAAGCTATTGAGGAGTACCGCATAGAGCTGAGACTCGCACCACAAAACTCCGATGCCCATCTCAACCTGGCAGTAGCAGCTTACCTGCAGGGCAAATACGACCTTGCGTGGATACATGCCCGCAGGGCAGAAAGGCTCCAGCATCCCAAGGCAGCTCAGATAATCGACGTTCTCAGAAAAGTCTCCCAGGAGCCCCCTCTGTAGAAACGGGGCATCACCACGAACAGGGTTTGCCCATCCCATCAAGCTTTATCATCAGAGAAGGCCAGACTCCCCAATTACGAGCTAAAGAGAGGAAAAGTTCATTTAAAATCAACACGCTTTCATTCTGCCATCTCTGAGGAAGGGTAATTAAGCTGAGGGAACTCCTCTGAATGGCGGTGCTAAAGTTATCTGCGAACTTTTGGTTTTGTGGTCAACAAACTATATGTAAAGAATATATTAAAAGGAGAACAGAAATGAGGCGCATTTTAATAACCTTTGTTTTCTTAATTGCGTTGTGTGGCATGGCGATGGCGGAAGTTCCCAGACCTGAATACCCCCGACCCGACATGAAGCGGCAGGAGTGGGCAAACCTCAATGGCTGGTGGGAGTTCTCTTTTGATTTTTCTAACTCAGGGGAAGCAAGGGGCTTGCCATTAGGGAAAGGGTTTGAAAGAAAGATACTTGTTCCCTTCCCTCCCGAGAGTGAACTATCGGGAATTGGCTTCCCCGATTTCATGACCGCAGTATGGTATAAGAGGGATTTTGAAATTCCCCCTGAATGGAAAGGAAGAAGGCTTCTGCTGCACTTTGAAGCCGTTGATTACAGGGCAACAGTCTGGGTGAACGGTAAAAAGGTAGGGTCCCATGAGGGAGGCTACACACCTTTTTCCTTTGATATAACCGAGTATCTCAAAGAGGAGCATAACCTCCTGGTGGTAAAAGCTTACGATAAGCCAAGGAGTGGTTTGCAGCCCACAGGGAAGCAATCTCATAGATACTATTCCTATAGCTGCTTGTATAAGCGCACCACCGGGATATGGCAGACCGTCTGGCTTGAGCCGGTAAGCCCAATTTATATAAAGAGCTATAAGATATTCCCCGACATTGACAATTCAACTATCGCCATAGCGGTCAATCTTAATCAACAACCCCAGAGAGGAACCCGCCTCATTTTGGAGGTGCTATCCGAGGGTAAAAGGGAGATAAAGGAGGAAATAGCTGCCTCCCGCATTTCCAAAAATCTGGTAAAGCTGAAAAAACCCCATCTCTGGTCCCCTGATGACCCTTTTCTCTACGACATTGTCCTGACCATCCAGCAGCAGGGGAAGGTTGTTGATTCCGTTAAGGGGTATTTTGGGCTGAGGAAGATACACACTGAGGGCAGAAAAATATTGTTGAACAACAAATCCGTATTTCTCAGGATGGTTCTTGACCAGGGCTTTTATCCCGATGGCATCTATACAGCCCCCTCCGATGAGTCGTTGAAGAGAGATATTGAGATTTCCAAGGCAATGGGGTTCAACGGAGCCAGGCTTCACCAGAGGGTCTTTGAGAGGAGATTTCTCTACTGGGCAGACCGTCTCGGATACCTCCTCTGGGGTGAGTTCGCCGATTGGGGATTGGATCTTAAAAGACCCGAAGCGTATCTGACCTTTTCAAAGCAGTGGCTTGAGGTTATGGGGAGGGACTTCAACCATCCCTCCATCATTGGATGGTGTCCTTTCAACGAGGTGTGGCAAGAGACTTATCCTGGCCTCGTGGAGGAGATTTACCGCCTCACTAAACTGTTTGACCCCACCAGGCTGGTCATAGATGTTTCCGGAGGATTTCACTATATCTCCCCCGATGTCTATGACGCCCATAATTACGAACAGAAGGTGGTGGAGTTTAAAGCCGCTTTTGCGGGTCTTCTGAATGAGCCTCCGCAGGCTTTCGTCGCAGGAGGAGTTAAAAAAAATGCTCCCTACAGAGAGCAACCATATTTTGTAAGCGAATACGGAGGGATATGGTGGAATCCCGGTCAGAAAGACGATAAGGCGTGGGGCTATGGAGACAGACCCAGGTCTGAGGAGGAGTTTATTGAAAGATACAAAAATCTTACCGAAGCCCTCCTCTTCAACCCCGCCATTGCGGGATTCTGCTATACCCAGCTCTACGATATAGAACAGGAGGTTAATGGGCTCTACACATTCTGGAGGAAGCCTAAGTTTGAGCCCTCCATCTTCCTGAAGATAAACACCCAGCGGGCAGCGATTGAAAAGTGAACCTCAGCCGGTTATGATGGCGACCGCAGAGATACTAATCCTCTAACCCTTACTGAAGCGGCGGTCTCAGTTTTTCCTGAGGAGCATAACCATCATTTAATTAGAAGCCCAAACATATGCCGGCAGCTTAGCCAGAAGCCTCCCCTTCCTTATTCGCCACCTGCCCATCGAGCTTAGCTCATGTACAAAACAGTTGGTGAGATAAAGACTCCATTCCAGGACAAGGAAATTTAAGATTAACAGGAGATTATTTCACATTCTGGGCTATGGGTGGGATGCTCTAATTTCCAATAATAAATGGTGCCGAAGGGGGGACTCGAACCCCCACGAGGAAAAATCCCCACTAGGTCCTGAACCTAGCGCGTCTACCAATTCCGCCACTTCGGCACCAACTACTTCTTTGCTTTAATAATATTACATTATCTACCCAGGTGTCAATAGCCATCTTCTTATCGGGAAGAAGAACTCTCATGAGATTCACATTGACTGTTGGGAGAGCTTTGAATTTTTTCTTCCTTCCTGAGTTGCGTTTTTTCAAGGGATTAGGGGCTGAAAGACCATCCTACCGGTGACAATTTCCTTGACTTGCTGATTAACCTTTTGATATAAAAATTATATTAAGATGAGGATTATCGGGCAGGGTTCTCTCTCCCCCCGATAGAGCTCACTTGGAGGTAGACTCCATAGAAAGGAGGAGAAGTGAGAGAGATAGTCAACAGCTTTCTCCACGGAGGTGTCTCCCGCAGAGGCTTTATAAAGGGAATGATCGGTCTCGGCTTCAGCAGCGCGGCTGCCAGGGCGGTGCTCGACTCGCTCCTCCCGGTGGAAGCGGGAGCCGAGGTAGCGGTGGAGGGCTCCCGCACTGTGGTGGGAACCGGAGGGGAGCTGCTGGTGGAGCAGCTCAAGGCAGCTGGAGTGAAATACCTGTTCACCAATCCCGGCTCTTTTGAAGTCGGTCTTTTCGATGCCTTTGTGGATACCCCCGGCATGCAGCTCATTATGGGGCTGCACGAAGGGATTGTTCTCTCCATGGCGGACGGGTATCATAAGGTGACCGGAAAGCCCGCCTTCGTCAATGTCCATGTGATAGCTGGCACCGCCCAGATGAGCGGTCAACTCTACAACGCCCACTGCGATGGCTCCGCCCTGGTGGTAACCGCCGGACTGCTGGACAACGAGATTTTCAGCGACGATGTCCTGCTGGCTCCCCGCCCAGGTTTCAACCAGAAGGAGATAAATCGCCAGTTTACCAAAACATCCTGGGAGGTCAAGCGTGCAGAGAGCATCCCCCTCATGACCCGCCGCGCCTTCAAGGTAGCCACCACACAGCCGGGTGGTCCGGTCTATCTGGCTCTGCCCGACTATGCGCTGGAGGCGAAAGGGATTAAAGGGGAGGTCATCCCTCAGGAGAAGTTCCTTATCCCTACCCGCATCCCACCCCACCCGGAGCTGATTGAGAAAACAGCCAGGTTGCTGGTTGATGCCCGCCGTCCGATGATTCTTCTGGGAGATGAGGTCTGGAAGTCGGGGGCACAGGCTAAAGTGGTGGAGTTAGCCGAGCTGCTGGCTGTACCGGTGAGCACCGGGATGCAAGCGTATCGGAACTTCCCCACCCAGCATCCACTCTATGTCGGTCGCTATCGCTCCCACCTCCCCTATCCAGCCGGGGGAGCCGACATTCTGCTTCTCATCGGTGCCAGAGAATTAGGGGGAAGGAGTCTCACCGATATATCCCTCATACCTTCCAAGGTCAAGACCATCCGCATCGGCCTGGACACGGCTATGATGGGGCGGAACTATCCCATGGAGCTGGCGGTGGTGGCTGATGTGGGTGAGGGTGTAAAAAGCCTGATTTCTGCCATCAGTGGAATGCTCTCACCTCAAAGAGTAGCCACCATACATGACTCCCGCTACCCCACCATAGCCGCCTATACCGAGAAGAGGCGTAAGGAAGCCCAGGAATCGTTAAAAGAGCATTTCTCCCACAAGCCGATTCATCCCCAGAGGCTGGGATACGAGCTGAACCGGGCTCTGGACCCCGATGCCATTGTGGTGAGCGAGAACCTGGGAGGAGCATACGAGATGTTCAACTTCGGTTTCCGTCCCCGGGAGAAGATGTGGATTTACAATACCGGCATCTGCCTCGGCTGGGGTGTGGGAGCGGCTGCCGGGGCGAAGTTGGGTGAGCCGAATCGGCAGGTGGTGCTCAGCATCGGGGATGGCTCTGTGATGTACAGCTCCTCGGGCTTCTGGACCATGGCCAGATACGGGATTCCCGTGCTGACCGTGGTGTGGAACAACTGCAGCTACCAGACCGTGCGCCGCAGCTTCAACCGATATGGCGGGAAGATGGCCAAGAGCCAGCACTTTGTGGGAACCTACCTCGGTGATCCGGAGATAGACTTCGTCAAATTAGCGCAAAGCCAGGGGATAGAGGGGGAGCGGGTGACCGAGCCGGAGGGGTTAGCCCCGGCGCTGCAAAGAGGAATAGCCGCCACCCGTGCCGGAAGCCCCTATCTCATTGATGTCCTCATCTGCCGCACAGGGGCAGGTGCGGAATCGACCTGGCATCAGCGGTTCAACCTGGCAAAATTGAGAAAAAGAGAGGTCTGAATAAGAGGGGGGACCCTCTAAAATTTTCAAAGGAGAATATAAAATGATATCCGCGGCTGTCAAAAAAAGAGCAACCTTTACCAGAAGGGGATTTTTAAAGGGTGTCATGGCGGGAGTTCCCCTGCTGGCTTATCGCCAGTACCCGGGCTTTCTTTATGTAGGTCAATCAGAAGAGGAAAAGGTTCCCTTCGGCTACGGACCCGATGCCATCAAATTAAGGTCTAACGAGAATCCCCTCGGTCCTTCCCCTTTAGCCCTTAAAGGTATGGAACTTGGCATCCAGCAGGGACATCGCTACACCATGGTCTCCCCGTTGGTTAATAAACTTACCTCTTACCACAAACTCCAACCAAGGATGCTCCTGCTGGGCTGTGGCTCCACCGAAATTCTTAAGATAACTCCCCGCGCTTTTCTGAAAGACGGCGGAGAGCTGGTCACCGCTCTGCAGACTTTTAAGAGCATCGGCAGAGAGGCGGAGCGATTGGGGGCAAAGGTGCGGTGGGTGCCTCTGAGGGAGGATTATCGGCACCACCTGTCCGACATGCTGAAGGCGGTGAACGAGAACACCAGGGTGGTGAACATAGTCAACCCCAACAACCCCACCGGGACTGCTCTGAGCTATGAGGAGATAAGGGGCTTTGTAGCTAATCTTCCCTCGCAGGTGGTAGTTCTCATAGACGAAGCATATCGCCATTTTATAGAGAAAGAGCATCCCAGATCGGGGATTGACCTGGTGCTGGAGGGAGCTAATGTGATTGTCACCCGCACCTTCTCCAAGGCTTACGGATTGGCTGGGATGCGGCTGGGCTACGGCGTAGCCAAAGCCGAAATTATTGACAAGCTTCGCCCCCACAGTATGGGGGGGCTGGGGATAAATCAGGCGGTCTACGGAGCGGCTATGCTCTGTCTCGACGACCAGGAGCATGTAGCCCGCTATGTGAAGCTCTGTGCTGAAGGAAGGGATTACTATTACCGAGAATTTGACTCCCTGGGACTGAAGCATATCCGCAGTGTCACCCCCTTCCTTATGGTTGATGTGAGACAGGATTCCGAGCAGATAGTAAAGAAACTGGCAAAAAAGAAAATTTACATCCGCAAGGGGAAGGATTGGCAGATGCCCACCTTCCTGCGCATCTCTATGGGCACTATGGCGGAGAATCGTGCGTGCCTGTCCGCTCTCAAGGAGATTCTGGGTCAATAGGCTTCGGACAACTGTATTATTAACCTTATTTAGCTAAAGGAGGAGTTCCCATGAAGACCTCACGAAGAGATTTTATGAAGGGTTCACTGGCTTCTTTAACCCTGGTAGGAGGAGGAGTCAGTCTTTTGTCGGGGTGCACAAAGGAGACTTCCGTTGTGCCCCCATCCACTGGCCAGCCCCTGTTTCCCGGACCCGACAGGCTTACCGTGGAGTGGCATAAGAACACCATCAAGAGGTTACAGGAGAAGCTGTCGGCTGAAGGGGTCAGCGGGGTGCTGTGCGCAGATGCCCTTAATATTACTTATCTCAGCGGATATTTCCACAGCAAGACCGAAAGACCGGAGTATCTATGGGTCCCCACCAAGGGAGAGCCTTTCCTCTATGTTCCGGGACTCGACCGTGACCTGATAACCACATGGTGGATAAAGGATTATGAGTGGTATTTCGATTTCCCCACCGCCGAGAAGGGCGGCTTTGACAATCCGCAGGGGACCCGAGACCACCTCGTCTATGTGCTTAAAGCCATCGATAAGCGAGGTTACGATACCAAGGTGGTGGGCATAGAGCATGAAGTCGGTCCCACTGCTATGGATAAGATGAAGAAAGCCCTTCCCCATTCTTCCTTCAAGGCGATAGGTAAACTGATTCACGATATGCGTATCCGAAAGACCCCCGAGGAGATTGAGCTCATGCGCAGAGCACAGCTCTACGAGGACAAAGCCCTGGAGTTCGCCCGTGAATATGTGCTCAAGCACGGCACCGATGCCACCGATTATGAGGTAGGGATGATGGCTACCAAGTATGGCACCGACCTGTTGATGCGGGATATCAAGCGGGATGGTCGCCCTCATACCGCCGTGGGCTGCCGCATCGGCATTAGCTGCCGTTGCGGTGTGGGCACTGCTTACCCCCATCCCAATCAGGTTCATCATAACAGGATTCAGAAAGGGCAGGCCATGCAATTCTCCGGTGGAGGGAGAATAGGGGGCTACGGGGGAGAAGGCTATCGAGCTTGTCACATTCTTCCCATGCCCGACCTGGCGAAGAAGATGTGGGAGGTCCATACTGAGATGACCCTCATGCAGGCTGAGCTGCAAATAGTGGGAGCGGTGGGTCGTGATATAGCCAAGAAGATTATCGACCACGCTCGAAATGCGGGATTGGAGAAGTACATCTACCACCGACCGGCTCACGGAATTGGGATGGAGGGGCACCAGGCTCCCTATCTGGCACTGGGTGATTACATTGTGCTGGAAGAGGGAATGGCCTTCTCTAATGAGCCGGGGCTTTACAACCCCGAGGGTGGATACGGATACAACCACGGTGGAACCATAATCACCAGACCAGAGCGTGGTGAGGTCTTAAACAAAACTCCACTTACCAAGGAGTGGTGCTGGCTTAAGATATAGAAGAGGAGTCCGTATTAAGAAGCGTTAAATCTGCAGCTTTCCGTTGACTACCATATCCTTGAGTTTGAATTTGCACCTGAGGGTAAGGTCATTCAATCGAGTGGAAAAGGTCACCTCCTTATCCTCAAGGGTAAGGAGGGGCTTACCATCCTCTTCCCGGGGGAAGATAAAAAGGGCAACTCTCTTATTCTCCATGGTGGGAGGGAGGTAGTCGAGCACCGGGATCTTCTTTCGGGTTTTGGTCTGCAGATAGGTCATCTTCATTATCTTATCCTTCAATGCGGGGAGAATAAGCTCGGGGTCGCTGGTGGTTATATTTATCCGAATGTAGCTCTCGGGGGCCTTGAGAAATCTTTCTATCTGAATCACATCCAGCGGCTGCCTCTGCAGCTGAGTATAGCGTACTATAGCCTGCTTCCAGGGCAAAGCTGAAATCCAGGAGATGTAGTAGACCTGCTCTGCGGACCGCTCCTCCTCCGGAGAAAGGACGGGTGGATTGATAGGGACCCTCCTGTTGGGCTCTTCGCCAATAATGTTGGTGTCCCGGGAGATTATATCTGTCTTTGAGAAGGAATATCTCCACTTCTTGACCCAGGGAGAATCAAAGAGGAGCTTGCGAACCTCCTTTTCCGTCCACTCGGCAAAAGGCTTTTCCTGCCAGAATTTTCCACCCTTGCCAGCTCCCCCTGCCATCAAGAAGATTAGCATAAGGACGCCAATTGCCCTTTTTCTCATTGTCTGATACCGCTTCTTATATTTTGTGTGCCTGTAATACAACTACTTTTTAAAAGAATAACTTATTCCCTGAGGAATGTCAAGATTCATGCTCCAGGTATGGTGGCAAATACCCTTTGACGGAGGAGGGCTTTTATATTATAATTAATTATATTTATTGAGTCACCTCGAAAGGAAATCGTTGAGAAGCGATGTCGTTTTTGGGGTCAAATGCTTAACTCCCTTTACTGGAATCAGAGAGGAGGAATAAATGAAGCGTAGCTTAATGTTCATCACAGGAGTCGGACTTGCTGTCCTTATGCTCTTTTCACCAGAGGTAATAGAGGGAAAGGAGTATGGCGAGGGAGCGAAGGATTGCCAGCAGTTGTCCCCTCCTCCGGCAGCCCAGCAGGAGGAGAGGGTTCAATCCCCGGAGTTCGAAGCCCTGCAGCAGCTCATCGACGAAGGAGCAGCCCGCTCGGAAATACCCCTGAAGTTTAAGGTCAATTATTTTTATACCAAGGAGAACCTCACTTATTGTCCCCTGATATTCGAAGTTCAAGGGTCAGATATATCCTTTGGGAAAGAGACCGGAGGAAATGAGGCGCTGCTAAAGGCTTTCGGGACCGTCCGCTCCCCGGAAGGAGAGGTAGTAGCTCCCTACTTTTATTTGCCCATGCAGCTCTATCTGACCGACCCCCAGCTGGAGAGTTTCCAGCAGGGAGACTACCTGTGGTCGGTCTCCATGTTTATACCCCCGGGGGAATATTATCTCTACTTTGGGCTCCGAAACGAGGTGGATGGCAAGATGACCACCCTAATGAAGCCTCTGGTGGTGCCCAATTTCTCCCCGGATAAGCTATCGGTAAGCGATATAGTTCTGGCAAAGGAGCTGCGCCGTAAACCAGACTCGGTACTGGAAGCTATCACTGTCTACGACGGCCTCAGCTTCGGGAGCATAGCCTACCAGATAAACTTCGACAACAAATTCCAGGCGGAAGACCAGATCGAGTTTGTCTTTATGGTGTCTGGAGCAGGTGTCGACCCTCAAACTCAGAATCCCTCTTTAAAGGTAGATTATATTATCAAGAAGGACGGCACCAATATCGGTCAGTTCCCCTTGCAATACCAGATAACCACGGTGAGCCAGCCCTTGCCCCTCAAGCTCTTTAAGCTCAGTCCTGGAAGCTACACCTTTGAGATAACGATAACCGACCTCACCACCCAGGCTACTACCACCAAGTCGGTCTCCTTCGTCATCATTTAGAGAGAGGAGATTTATAAGGGAGGGGCTCTCAGTCTTTTCGTGGTCCGTTGGGAAAGTGAGTTGTTCTCATAAAAAAGCTTCGCCCCTGAAAGAGGGGGAGCTATCATCCTCATTTTCCCAATAGGGAGTTATTAAGCACCCATTACCCCGAAGCTTTCCGCCACCTTTTTCTGTCAGTGGAACAGAACTTATGCTATCATAAATTGGGATTTTTATAAATTTTGGAGAGCGATGTTACCGGATAGAGAGAATTTAGCTCGCCTGATATTAGCTTCTATAAAAGCCCCCATATCGTGGCGGGGTTTAATTCGGCTGATGAAGGTTGAGCGGAAGGACCGGCAGGAGTTCGAGAAGCTTCTGGAAAACCTGGTCTCCGAAGGAAGATTGGTTAAAGTAAGAGGAAATAAGTATGCCCTGTCAAGCAGGATTAGGCTTATCCCCGGGCGGTTATGGTATAAAGACTACCAAAAATATGGATGGGTAACCCCTGAGGTAGAGGGGCAACCCGACATTTACATCAGTGCCCATAAGTTGAAGGGGGCTCTCCGGGGTGACCGAGTGCTGGTAAAAATAGAGAGAAAAGGAAGAAAAGGCTACAAGCCCGAAGGTTCCATAGTAAGGGTCATTCAGCGGGCTACCCATAAGATAACAGGGTTGTACAAGCCCCAGGGAAACCATGGTTGGGTTGTCCCCCTCGATGCGGGAGAGCTCCCCCGGCTTTTTATCCCGCCAGATAAAAAGGGGGATGCCCGGGATGGGATCTATGTAATTGCCGATATAATAAAATATCCCTCCTCATCCCGCCCGCCTGAGGGAGCAGTCAGGGAGGTGCTGGGCTACCCGGAGGAGCCCGGTATCGATGTGGAGGTGATAATAAGGAAGTACGCTATCCCCTACCAGTTCCCGGAGGAGGTTGTTGAGGAGGCAGCTGCCCTCCCTTCGGAAGTTGGTGAGGAGGAAATAGCCGGCAGAAGAGACTTTCGCCACCTGCCCACTATCACTATTGACGGGGAGCGCGCCCAGGACTTTGACGATGCCGTCTCCATGGAGAAGCTTCCCAATGGAAACTATCGGCTGGGGGTCCATATCGCCGATGTCACACAATATGTAAAGGAGGGGAGCCCTATCGATAGAGAGGCATTCCGCCGGGGAACCAGCATCTACTTCCCTGATAAGAGTATCCCTATGCTTCCCCGTCATCTCTCCAGTGGCATTTGTAGCTTGAACCCCCTGGTTGACCGCCTCACCCTTTCTGTTATGATGGAATTTGACCCCCAGGGGAATAGGGTGGGCTATAGTTTCCAGCCCTCAGTTATCACCAGCAAGGAGCGTATGACCTACTCCGTGGTGAAGAGACTGTTGGAGGATAAAGACCGTTCTCTACGGCAGCGATACACTCATCTGCTGGAGAGCCTTCAGCTTATGGAGGAGCTCTGCCACCTTCTGCTGGAGCGGAAGCATAGAAGGGGAGGCCTCGATTTTGACATACCAGAGCCGGACATAATCGTAGACCAGAGGGGGGAGATGACCGGCATTATAAAAACCCGCCAGAGTATCGCTCATCGGATAATCGAGGAGTTCATGATAGCCGCCAACGAGACTGTAGCTTCTCACCTCTTCAGCAACAGCCCCATCTCTTTATACCGGGTGCACGATGAGCCCGATCCGGAAAAAATAGCTGAGTTCGGTATGTTTATCTCCCGCTTTGGCTACCATCTACCTTCTTCCCTATCGCCACCCCCGGTTCAATCTCTCCAGGATATTGTGAGGAAGGTAAAGGGGAAGCCCGAGGAGTCGATTGTGGTCTACTCGCTCCTGCGCTCCCTTAAGCTGGCTCACTATGCGGAAAAAAATGGTGGGCATTATGGATTGGCTATACCCATCTACACCCAGTTCACCTCACCCATAAGGAGGTATCCCGACCTGGTGGTCCACCGACTCCTTAAAAACCTTCTTCAGAGGTCTGAGGGGGAGGTTGAGAAGGAAGGATATTCACCCCATAAGCTCGGCGAAATTGCTCGCCAGTCCTCAGAACGGGAGAGAGCAGCCCTGGAGGCGGAGCGGGAGCTGATAGAGTGGAAGAAGGTAAAATTTATGTCCCATAGGATCGGTGAGGAGTACTCCGCCTTCGTCAAGGAGATTGACCGCCGTGGCATCTATCTGGAGCTGGAGGAGTACTTTGTGGATGGGTTTCTACCGATTTCGGCTCTCCGGGACGACCGATACTACTATGACAAGAGCCACTACCGGCTGAAAGGGGAGCGCACAGGGAAGGTCCTTCAACTGGGCGACCACATCAGGGTGATAGTAGCACGGGCAGACCGGGAGAGACGCCTGATAGAGTTCTCCCTTCCTTGAAGAGATGACCGCCCTCCTTTCCCATATTATAATAAGACAGACAGGGAAAATTGCCATGAGAGGGTTTTGCTATAATCAGGTCCGTCAGCTCATTTTAACATGATATTTAACACAGCGAACACTAAATTGCTGAATAGCTAAGGGAGGCAGTTATGAGGAAGATAAAAGAGGTTGTTGTAGTCTTGGTTCTCTGCATTTTGTTTGGCGGAGTAGCCTATCATACCCTGGAAAGAGGATGGTATGTGGGAGGAGTGGTTCTGGCTCTAAGCACCCTGCCTTTAATTGCCGCCAAACTCTGCCGCCTCAACATGACACGGATGATACCCGATATGGTCTTTGGTGCCATGGACACCGGGCTGCTCACCATCCCGGCTATAGCCGGGGGGACGCTCTTCGGCGTGCTGGGAGCGATAGTAGGGAGTGTGATTGGTGATTCCATCACCGATGGGATAGCGGGATTTTTTGAGGGGAGTATTGCCGAGTGGCTGCGGAGCAAGGGCATAGAGGAATCCCGCCTCCCCCTCAGTTCGGCTCTGGGGAAGATGAGCGGTTGTTTGTTGGGTAGTGGGCTGGTTCTTATCCTGGCTACTCTGATAGGGGTGAGAATGGGATAGGAATTTTAAAAGGCTGTTCAGATTAAAAAAGGAGGTCTGAGGGACGATGGTCAGTAAAGCTCTTTTCCGCTGGGCAGGTTGGTGTGCCATAATTTTTGGTGTCCTGGGATTAGCCGCATATATAACACATAGCGCTGCTCTTGGGTTTTCTTCGGGAACCCCGTCAATCCCCGGAGGACTCATGGAGATTTACGGCAGGGGGGGAATTCGGGCGGGACATCTGCTGGAATATATCTCCCTCTTCTTCTTGCTCCCCGCCCTGATAGGTATGGCTCTCTTTCTCAAGAAGAGGTCTCCCGGGAGAGCAGTGGTGGGATTGGGGTTCGGCTTAGTTTACTTAATAGGGGTCTTCCTGCTCAGCGCGATGACAGGCAAGATTATTAATATGGTTTCCAACCCCGGCAGAATGGTTGACGAAGCCTTCAAGGCTCAGGTAGCCCTTCTGAACCTGGTTGGTGAATCTATCTTCTATCCCCTTCTGGGGATGGGGTTTCTCTTTTTTATCCTCTGGGGGCTTGCCTTCCGGCGAGGGAATATGGCAGAAAGGTGGGTGGGCAGCATCTTTATCTTGCAGGCTGCGATGGTAGCGCTTACCTTCCTCTTCTTCGCCCTTCAGATGAATACCCTGGCAAATGTGGGGATTCTCTTGCAGACGGTGATAACCACCGCTGCCTTTATTATGAGCGGGATACTCCTCCTGGAAGCTTCGCCCTGAAGTCATCTCGCCTTTTTAACTCCTCTCATCCAGAGGGGTTTTTCCCTACCTGAAGCCACCCTCAAGAGAGAACCCTCTTATAAGAGACAAATGCTTTTAATTGAGGAGTCAGGCGTGCGGTTGAGATTTGATAACGAAGGGCAAATCCCTCTTCAGCCCCTTGCCATGCTAAGGAGCTCTTCCTCCACCAAACGCACCGCTCGAGGGATTGCTTTCTGAACCAGGGGGGTGCACTCTTCGGAGAATGTTTGATTATCTGCTATTTCTACTGCAAAGATAATGATTTCCTTTGGCACTTTCAGTCCCATCTGCTTCCCAAATTTCATGGCTGTCGGCAGGTTTGTTTGGTGAACGGAAGTTAGATGAACAGACCTATCAAACACCTCGGGTTTGAAGGAGTAAATCTCGCCTACTTTCCCTCCCTTTGTCTTTACGGAATCAATAATTATCGCTTTATCATACCCGAGGAGGAGGTCCATCAAATAGAAACCGCTTAGGGATGATTCCTCCACTACCACCTCTTTCGGGAGGGACCTTTTTTGGAGCTCTCTGGCTATATAAATCCCCACCCCATCATCTGTCAGGATGGGGTTTCCCAAACCGAGGACTAGTATCTTCATCTCTTGAAAGTCTGGATCAGCTCCTGGTGGTGATTGTATATGTTGACCTCCAGGGGCATCTGTCCCGGTAGGGTGTGGGTGCCGCAGGCGAAGCAGGGGTCGTAGGCTCGGAAAGCCATCTCCACCATATTCAATATTCCATCATCTACCTTACCCTTTTTGATGACCCCCTGAGCAGCTTTCTTGATGGACATGCATATAGCAGCACTGTTGTTCACAGTGGCTACAATGAGGTTGACCTTGGTGATAATACCATCCGGGTCGGTCTGATAGTGGTGATAGAGCGTTCCGCGACAGGCTTCCACCACCCCCACTCCTTCGGTAGGCGTCTCGGTGGGAACAATGCGGATGTTATCGCTGGTTATCTCCTCATCCTGGATCAGCTCAAGCAGGTGCTCGGCGGCGTACATCATCTCAATTACCCGCGCCCAGTTGGTGGCCAGAGTGTGCGGGACAGGCTTTCCTCCCAGGGTCTGGTAGAACTTCTCATACTCTTCCTGCGCCACCGGGGTGGCCATCCCATCCGCCGCATTGAGGCGGGCTAAGGGGGCTACCCGGTACACACCGCTATCTTTGCCTCCGACGAAGCCTTTCCAGCCGACACCCTTGAGATAGGGGAACTTCAGATAGGACCAGGGTTCCACATGCTCCTCAATATAGTTCAGGTACTCATGCGGCTTGAACTTGGCAAACTCCTTCCCCTCAGGGTCTACCACTCGAATATCCCCATCGTAGAAGTTGACCTTATTATGCTCGTCCACCAGCCCCATATAGTAGCTGGAAATGGTATAAGGGTCGCTGAGGATGAGGTCGACATACTCCTTGTTCTTCAGCACTATGTCGTCTATCGCTTTCAGGGTGAACTTACCGAACTCCACCGCGGACTTGGCCATCTCCTCTACCTCAGCCCTCTCCTCCTCGGTGAACCCTTTGGTAACCCCTCCAGGGATACCCCAGGTGGGATGAATCGGCTTGCCACCCAGCATCTCCAGTATCTTCTGCCCGTAAGCGCGATGCTTTATCACCTCTTTGCCTACATCAAGCCCTACCTTTTCGATAACCCCCAATATGTTCCTTTTGGCAGCAGGAGCAGTGGGACCGACAATAAAGTCTGGTCCCTGCAGATAGTAGAAAGCCAGCAAGTGGTCGGAAAAGTAGTAGGCGCTGTAAAAGAGTTCACGGAGCTTCTTGGCAGGTGAGGGGGGGTCAACCTTCCACAGGTCATCGCAGGCTTTAGTGGATGCCAGATGGTGTGCCGGAGGACAGACACCGCATATGCGCGGGGTTATGCGGGGAAGCTCCTCGGCGGGGCGCTCCTCGCAGAACTTCTCAAACCCTCGAAATTCGGGGATTTGCATGAAGGCATTGGCTACTTCCCCTTCCTCGTCAAGGAAGATCTCTATCTTCCCGTGTCCTTCCAGTCGGGTAACAGGGTCGATGGTTATCCGTTTCATTACTTTTTCTCCTCCCTGAGTAGCTTTCGTTTCAACATCGAGTAGGGCAGAGTAAAGCGGTAAAAATAACCAGCTGGGTCCGGGATGGAGTTGACAAACTCTCCTACCCTTTCCTCCTCGTTGATGGCGCTGATAGAGGCTATGGCGCTCAGGAGTTTTGCCCCCTGGTCGTGGATCTCCGGCGCGGGACCGAAGCAGCCCCGGCAGGGCTGGTTAGCATTAATGCACCGGTTGCCGCAGCCACTGCGGGTAGCCGGTCCGCAGCAGATTACCCCCTCCTCCAAAAAGCATTTCTCATTGTTGGGTATGGTATGCACAATGCGTTTAAATTGGGGGACGATCTTTTCCTCCCTCAATCGCTCGCAGGTGTCGCATAGGGTCTTATCCCCGGCGATAACTGAGCCTTCCGGGGGTAGCTCTTTCTTGATGAGAGCCTCCACCAGGGTCATTATCTGGTCAGGGACCGGTGGGCAACCGGGGACAAAGTAGTCAACCTTTACTGTCTGACCAAGTGTATGAACCGTATCATAAAATTCGGGAATAGTTATCTCCCCTTCTTTAACCTTGGTAACTTCCTGAGGAAGGATATTATCGGGATTGACTGTAGAGGGAGTCTCTAAATAAGCTCGATTCATTACCTCATGGCGGTAGAAAAAGTTAGCCAGCCCGGGGATTGAACCGTGACAGGCACAGGCACCGAAAGCCACCATTATCTTGGACTTCTTCCTCAACAGGTGGGCTAAATGCTCCTGCTCAGACATCCTGATGGCTCCATTGAAGAAGCAGACATCGATGGAGTTATCCTTCATCGCCTCCACATCTTTATATTTGAAGTCCAAGGCTACCGGCCAGAAGACGATGTCGGCAATCTCTATCACCTTGAGGATGTTCTCATGGACATCCAATACCGCAACCTCACACCCCCCACAGCTGGAAGCCCAATAAAATGCTAACTTGTATTTTTCCATCTCTAATGTTTCCCTCCTTTGGGCTGGGGAACCTTCCAATTGAGGGGACCCAGAGCCTTGATCTGCTCGGTAAACTCGTTTACCACTCTGGCGTATTTCTCCCCTTCGGAAGCGGAGACCCATTCCAGACGGAGACGTCCCTCTTCAACTCCCAGCTGCTTTAGCATCTTCTTGAGCAGAGGGATGCGCCGCATTGTCTTCAGGTTACCTTCCTGATAGTGGCAGTCAGAGGGCGGGTGGCAGCCTGCAATAAGGACTCCATCCGCTCCCTCCAAGAAGGCTTTTATGACAAATGTGGGATCAACCCTGCCGCTGCACATCACCCTTATAGGGCGAACATTGGGTGCATAGACCATTCGGGAAGTACCCGCCAGGTCCGCTCCCGCATAGGAGCACCAGTTGCAAAGAAATCCCACAATTTTAGGTTCAAAGACCATCCTTTTTCCTCCTTCCTATCGACTTTTAGAGGCATCTGGATGCTATCTTGATATTATCCTTCGCTGGTGTCGATTTTTATCCCGGCTATCGGAGCGTTCCTAAATAATAACTGGTGAGCTGCTTCTTTCTGACCTCGGGATTGCTATAATCAGGCAGCAGCATGGGAGCTACCCTATCGGTTACAATGCCAGCCTCCTCCAGCTCCTTATGATATCTCTTGACATGCTCCAGGGTGAGCCTTCCCTCCTTGGCTTTCTGCTTGGCAAAGACAGCAGCGTTTTCCCCCGCTATTCTGCCGAAGACGGTCACATCGAGGAGGGAATTTCCCATCAGACGGTTCTCTCCGTGGATCCCTCCAGCGGCCTCTCCCGCTACATACAGACCGGGGAGGGAGGTCTCGCTTTTGGTATTAATCTCCAGCCCGCCATTCTGATAGTGAAGAGTAGGGTAGACCAGCATCGGCTCCTTGCTGATGTCGATATCGTACCTTCTGAAAAGGATGACTTTGCCGGGAAATTCCTTGGCTACCGTCCCTTCTCCCCACAGCATATCGATCATAGGGGAGTCTAACCAGGCACCAAACTTGCCGGTTGGTGTAGGAACTCCTTTGCCCACTTCAGGTGAGCACTCGCGGATAATGCCAGAGGCTTCCACATCACGGGGTTCCCTCTCATAGACGAACTGCTCTCCATCGATATTGACCAGATTAGCTCCAGCGCCGCGGAACTTCTCGGTGATCAACAGCCCCTCTGCCTGCTCAGGGAAGATAACCCCTGTGGGGTGATACTGCACAGTGTGAAGGAAGCACAGCTTCACCCCTGCGCGGTAGCCGAGCACCAGCCCGTCACCGGTAGCCCCGTAGTGGTTGGTGGTCATATAATCCTGGATATGGAGCCGTCCCGAACCGCCCGTAGCCAGCACTACCGCTTTTGCCTTCACCACATAGTATTCCTCGGTCTCCATATTGTAAAGAACCGCCCCGGCACACTGTCCATGCTCGTTAAGGATGAGCTCCACCGCGGGGCAAAACTCCAAGGTCTTGATATCATCCGGGTAGTTCTGAACCTCGTCCCTTAAGGTGCGCATTATCTCAGCCCCGGTGATATCTCCGGCATAGTGCATCCGCTTGCGGGAAGTTCCTCCACCGTGCATCGACTTCAGTCTCCCGTCGGGAAACTTGCTGAACATGCCTCCCAAATCCTCTCCCAGCCACTTCATCACCTTGGGGGCTTCGCTCACCAGAGTGTAGACCAGTTCGGGGGCGTTCTTAAAATGTCCACCCCCCATAACATCAAGATAATGGAAGTAAGGTGAGTCTTTCTCCGGCTTGGTGGCTGCCTGGATGCCTCCTTCAGCCATCATGGTATTGGCATCCCCATTGCGCAGCTTGGTGGCTACCAATACCTTGGCTCCCTGCTGGCGAGCTAAGAGGGCAGCGGCGTTACCCGCCCCACCGCCACCGATGATCAGCAAATCGGTCTCAAAATGAGCGGTGGAGAGGTCTATTTTGTCCGGGTTAACGCGGCTTTTCGCCTCCAGCAGGTCGACCACTTCGTGACTGATGGCATACCCCTTGTTGGGACCAACCTTTATCGGGCGTTGGTTCCCTGCGATAAAGTCCGGATGATATTTTTTCAGCATCTCTCCCCTCTTCTCCAGGGGGATAGATGGAAACTCCTCGCCTTTCTTTTTCCGCTCCACCCGGGCTGGTCTGGTTTTTTCCACCTTTTTTATCAGCTCTTTCATCTCTGGTGGATATGGCATTTTGACTCTCCTTATTTATGTTTTATAAGGGAGATAGTAATATGTTTATAAGTGGCTCTTATCCTTAGGCTCCCACATTTCATCTGCCATGGCGGGCTCTACTTCTCTTTCCTTATACAGGGTTTTCAGTTGTTCCCCCTTGACCTGCATTAATTCTCGCAGGTCGGTTTCAAACTTTCCCGCCTCTACAGCTTTGATCTGTTTCTCGAGGTGCTCAGCCCTGGGAAGCTGATATTTCGAATACAACCTCCGACAGAGGATAGCCGTGAGATACTGAGCCAGCTCAGATGGACAACGGGCAGCGCACAGACCACACATCACGCAGTCGAAAGACTCTTCTGCTGCTTTAGCAATGTTCCCCCGAATTGCCTGGGAGATGTAGTCCAGCACATCGATATCCATGGGACAGCTTCTGGTACAGGTGTTACAGCCGATGCACTTGAATATCTCCGGATAGAGTCGGGCTACGGTCTCACCGGTGGGCTCCAGCAGGTTGATGTCATAGGTTGCCTTATTGGCAGGGAAGAAGGGTATCTGAGTGATGTACATGTAGGGCTCTACCACAGTCTGACAGGATAAGCCGACCTCTAACCGATAGCTCCCCGGTTTCCGATAGATGGTGGCACAGGCGCCGCAGATTCCACCCCGACATCCGCATCCTCGTATGAGCTGATAGCCAGCATACTCCAGGGCTTTCTGGATGGTGAGGCTTGCTGGCACCTCATATTTTTGGCCCAAGATAAAGATGGGAATCAGCCCTGTCTCTTTGGTTTCGGCAAGGGCCTCTTTGGTTTGGGTTGTTTGAGCCATCTTTGTCAACCTCCTTGATTACTTGATGATAATCCCTTTTAAGATATAAGCCAAATTCTTCGCCCTAAGAGTAGCCAAACTGGCTAATCTCTTAAAATGCTGCTCACCATTTCTAACATCTGCTTGTCGGTGAAGTTCTTCGGCTGAGCCGCTCCCGTGGGGCACGCAGCACCGCACACCCCACAACCCTCGCACAGGGCGAGGTTGACCTCGACCACCTTCTTCTCGGTGTCTAACTTCCGAGCTCTATAGGGGCAGACCTCTACACATATTCCGCATCCGCAGCATAAATCCTCGTCCACATCGGTGATGGCGGGGTCGTGGAAAAGTTCATCTCTGGAGAAGATGCTGGCAACTTTGCTGGCGGCTCCGCTGGCTTGGGCTACTGCTTCAGGGATGTCCTTGGGTGCCTGGCTGCAGCCGGCAAGGTAGAGTCCAGAGGAGATGAATTCCACCGGACGGAGCTTGGGATGGGCTTCGTTCAGGAACCCGTAAGGGTCGGTGGGGACCTTCAGCTTCTTGACCAGCTCGGCAGTAGCTTTGTTGGGGAGCATTGCGGTGGCTAATACCACCATATCGGCAGCTATCTCTATCTTCTCTCCAGTGAGGGTATCGGTTCCCCATACAATGATCTTCTCCCCCTGCTGAAACACCTTGGAGACCCTCCCTCTCAGGTAGAGTACCTCATCCTGCTCGGTAGCCCGCTGGACAAACTCCTCGTAGCCCTTCCCACCGGCTCGGATGTCCATATAGAACACATAGGCTTGACCATCAGGAACCCGGTGCTTGTAAAGCATAGCGTGCTTGGCGGTATACATACAGCAGATTTTAGAGCAGTAGGGCATTCCCCTCTCCTGGTCGCGCGATCGCACGCATTTGATGAACACCACCTCTTTGGGGACCTTACCATCGGAGGGTCTTCTGATCTGCCCCAGGGTTGGTCCCGAAGCTGACAGAAGCCTTTCGAACTGCAGCCCATCGATGACATCTTTGTATTTGCCATAGCCGTATTCGCCTATCTCGGGTAAGGGGTAGAGGTCGTAGCCGGTAGCCACCACGATAGCTCCCACCTGAAGCTCCTCGACCTCATCCTTCATCTGGTGGTCTATGGCACCCACCTCGCAGGCTTTGACGCACTCCATACACTCTACACAGGTGCCACAGGCTAAGCAGCGGCTGGCTTCCTCCTGAGCCTCCTTCTCCCCATAACCGAGGCTGACCTCCTGGAAGTTCTTAGTCCTGTCATCCCGGGGGAGCTCCGGAACCTTAGCTCGCTTCTGCCGTGCTCGCTCCTTGTAGACCTCTGCCCAATCGGGTTCGGGCGCCTCCTCTTTCTGTCTCCGCTCTTCTTCCTCCCTCTCCAGCTCGGAGCGGTACTCTTCAAACTCTCCGCAGAGATAACGGTGGACGGTGACCGCAGCCTTCTTTCCAGCAGATATGGCTTCAATCACCGAAGCCGGACCGCTGACCACATCTCCTCCCGCAAAGACGCCCGGGATATTGGTAGCCAGGGTCTTATCGTCCACCACCAGGGTGTTCCAGCGTGTCAGGTCAAATGTGCTCCTGGCATCCATAAAGGTGAGCTCTGGTGCCTGTCCAATAGCCAGAATCACGGTATCAATGGGCATCTCATGCTCGGTACTCTCCACGGGGATGGGACGTCTTCTGCCGGTGGCATCCACCTCCCCCAGCTTCATCTTGATGAGCCTCAGCCCGGTGAGTTTCCCATCCTTGCCGAGAAAGGCGGTGGGGGCAAGAAGATAGTGGAACTCCACCCCTTCCTCCTCAGATTCCTTTATCTCCTCATCGCTGGCAGGCATCTCCTGGCGGCTCCGACGGTAGATTATCTTAACCTCTTCAGCTCCCAGCCTCAGAGCGGTGCGAGTGGCATCCATGGCGGTGTTGCCTCCCCCTATGACCGCCACCCTTCTGCCGACCTTAACCTTTTCCTTGAGGTTCACCTGACGCAGGAAGTCTATCCCCTGGCAAATCCCCTCCAGGTTTTTGCCGGGGATGTTGAGCTCCAGCCCCTGGTGGGCGCCGGTGGCCACGAAGATAGCCCGGTATCCCTGGTCCTGAAGGTCGGCAATGGTGAGGTCTTTGCCTATGGTGATGCCGGTCAGTATCTCCACCCCCATCTTCTTGATGTAGTCTATGTCCGCCTGAAGCACATCCCGCGGGAGGCGATAATCGGGGATGGCCGCCGCCAGCATCCCTCCGGCTACGGGCAGAGCCTCAAAGATGGTGGAGCGATACCCTAACAGGGCTAAATCGTGCGCCGCTGACAGACCCGCCGGTCCGGAGCCGATTATGGCTACCCGCTCCTCCCGCTGCTCTTCTATCTCGGGCGGCTTGACCCCCTCACCGCTCCGCACAGCAAAGTCTGCTGCAAAGCGCTTGATGGCAGAAATGGAGAGGGGTTCATCCACATAGAGGCGGCGGCAAACCCCCTCGCAGGGGTGATAGCAGACCCGCCCGCAGATGCCGGGCAGAGGATTGGTTTTTCTTATTAGATTGATGGCTTCTTTATATTTACCTACCCGCACCATGGCCATGTAGCCGGGAACATCCTGGTGGATGGGACAGGCGATCTTGCAGGGGGCGGGCTCGGTTTTCTCAATGACGAAAGCACTGGGCACCGCCTGGGGAGAACGGCGGTAGATGGCATTCCGATTAGCGAGCTGGCAGTCGAAATCGCTGGGGACCTCTATCGGGCAGACTTCAGCACACTCTCCACAGCCAGTGCATTTATCAAGGTCGATGTATCTGGCTCTATTTCGGATAGTGACCCTGAAAGCCCCCGCTTCACCTTCTACCCGAAGGAGTTCGCTGTAAGTTAACAGCTGAATGAGAGGATGTCGACCGACATCCAGAAGCTTGGGGCTGAGAATTCAGATGGAGCAGTCGTTGGTGGGGAAGGTCTTATCCAGCTGAGCCATCCTTCCCCCGATGCTGGGTGATTTCTCCAGGAGATATACCTTAATCCCCTTTTCGGCTAAATCCAAGGAAGCCTGGATGCCACCTATGCCCCCTCCGATTACCAAAACCTGGTTCTTCATCGGCGGGCCTCTCTTCCACAGTTGACTAACTGAGTTTCTCTAACAGGGCTGGGCTTCTAATCTTGTGCCTGGTGATACCCACCTCTTCTCCCTTCAGACCCTGGGCGAGCCCCAAAAGCTGGACATAATAGAGGGTAGGAATGTTGAACTTCTTCTCCGACTTTCTGTTGAGCATGACCTGTCCCAGGTCGAAGGCTTCGAAGCAGGCTGGACACACCAAAGTCATGCAATCGACTTGCGCTTCTTCTAAGGACTGCAGCTTGTTGTAGCGGAACTTAAATACCATCTCCTCGTCCTGGCAGGCACCGGTGCAGCAGGAGAGACGCTCGGCGTAGGGTATTACCTCAGCACCAAGGGGCTCTATGATGGTCTCCAGTATCCGCGGGTCAGCAGGGTCATCCACCCGGAGGGTCTCACTGGGCTTCAGTACATGACACCCGTAATGAACCCCCACCCTTATTTTCTCCAGAGGATGCGTTACCGACTTCTTAATCTGCTCCGCCCCTACATCATCCCTGAGAACCTGAACCACATGCTTTGCCGAAATGGTGCCGTTATACTTCTTACCTATCTTGCTCAGCCTCTTGTTTACTTCGTCCTTCAGCTCGGGTTTATCCTCAAGGATATGGTGAGCTTCCGCCAGGGTGGCAAAGCAGCCCGAGCAAAGGGTGAGAATATCAAGACCAGCCTCCTCTGCGATGGCCAGATTACGGGCAGCAATGGTAATCCAAGCCATAATATTATAAGACTTGAAATTCCACGGCTCAGGGCAGCAGGAGAATCCCTCCACATCTACCAGCTCAACGCCCACCTTGGGGAGGCTCTTTCGGGCAACCGTCTCAAATTGAGGGTATTTAGTGGGGATAACACAACCGAGAAAAAAGGCGTATTTCATAATTCACCTCGAGGAGTTTTAGGGATGAAGCTATAAAATCTTCTTCAGCTCATCCATAGGAACTGGCTTAAGCTCTGTCAGCCCTTGCTCCGTGCGCCTTTTATTTATCACATTGGAAACCAGAACCACCCGCCCGGTGTCCTTGATGATGCCCACCGAAGCAGAGATGCTGTCGGGAAGCATACCTTGAGCAGAGATTATGTTCTTCAGCGCGGTAATCACTTCAATAGGACGAACCCCCTGAGGACACACCTCTTGACAAGTGTAGCAGGTGGTACACTGCCAGATGATGGAGTCCTTCTTCAGTAGAGGCTCAGCCAATCCGAGAAGAACTCTCAAGACAATCTCCCGGGGGTTAAAGGCGGGGGAGAGCTTAGCGCTGGGACAATCCCCCACACACGCACCGCATTGATAGCAATAAGTGAGGAAATCGGCATACTCCACCCGGGTCAGCTTTTTTTTGAAATCGAGGTCTATCTTAGGCATTAATAACCTCTCTCTGCATTATAATATTTACAATGTCTGCCTCTGGTCGCTCGACAACCTTTATATTTCCTTCAATATCAGCATTTGACTGATAGCTCATCTCCCTTAGGGGGAGAAAAAAATAACCTGGGAAAAGACCAACCTTTCCTCTTTTCACAAGGCATTACATAATAGTAAATATTCCGGTCAAAGTCAAGGCAAAAAATTCCCTTTTAAGGGAAGATTTTTTCCCATTGATGGGGAATAAAAGTCCCCCAACTTCGTTTGGTGAGCTATTTACCCCTGACCTTGAATTTCTTATCCAGCGCGGTGAGCTTCTCCACTATTCCCCCGTATTCGAGCTCTGAATAGGGGAGCATCGCCGCCCCGGAAAATCCTTGAGCTCGGATGTCCAGAGCCTTCTGCGAGGCGATGTTCCTGATGTAATCCCAGAAGGGATGGTCGAAGGCGTCCACCGCTTCGGTGAGCTTCCCATCGTGGACACAATAGGCAGTAGCACTGACAATCGGGGGACCATCGAAGTATGATATGGCAGTGCCCCTCTTTACCGGCATCAAGGGACCGATATGGCTACCCCGCATGAAGCCAGCCACATAGGGAGCCACACTATAGGCAGAAAGGATTTCACCCGTTGCCGGAAAAGCACCCTGTACCCTGACCAGCATCACCGGGTCGTCCTTGCCCGTATATTTGCCGGCAATATTATGCAGCCGAGTGGTACTGACCGATGCCGCAATCTCCCCGGTATCACGAGAGTGAATCGTTTCCACTACATACCGTTCGTTATCTCTCAGCAGAGCAGCGATATCGTAAGCGTTTTCGGGGGCATTGAGCTCTATAATCTTATCCCCTTCGGTATAGGCGACATCCATAATGGTGAACTTGAAGCCTTTGCTCATCTTAGGACTTAACAGGAGCCCTGCGCAGTACATAGGGTCGGCAAACCCTAAATAGAGAGGAAGATTATATGCCCCTGGGTCTGTTTTGTCGGCGGCAAAAAAGAGAAACGGCTCATTGGGACGCTCCTCGAACTCCATCTCAGCTACCGCTGGTCCCATTCCTTTCACATTCCCGGAGAAAGAGTCCTTTAACAAATCTTGCCCAGCTCCGTAGAGTCCCTGCTCCCTGGCGACCTTGGTGCCGGCTAAGAGGGCATCCCAGGCTAACTTATGGACCTCTTCGTTCAAAACACCCCGCTGATGGGTCATAAAGATGGCGATATCATCACCGGTAAAACTCACCCTGAAATCAAAAAGAAGCTCTTTTTGGTTATCGCGCACATACTCTTCCACCCGGTTAACCAATGCCTGGCTCGGTCTGATATGCCCTCCTATACTTCCGATATCGGCTTTAATAACCGACAAGGTGACTTTCATTTTGTCCTCCTTAAAACTTATTTAGGCTCTGAAGAGAGATAAAAAAAATTCCCCTTCTCTCAACTTTGACCTGTCCCCCACCATTTAGGTGAGGCTCAACAAACTCCAAAATGCCATAAAACAATACCACAAAAAAATGTATTAGTCAAACCTAAGAAAACCTATAATAAGCCCCTCAGTATCCTCCTCAAGCGGCAGCCAGAACGGAAGGGAATTGATTTTCTCCCTCATTTATGATAGTTTAAAAGAGATTTTACAGGGGAAAAATAGTATATATTCTCCCTTTAAGGCTCTAAATGAGAATCGCCATTGACCTGCGTCCTGCCCTGAAAAAGGGAACCGGGGTGGGAACCTATGTTCAAAATCTGGTAGAAAACCTCGCTCAAATCGACCAGGAGAATCGCTATTTCCTCTTCTCCAGTTCCCTTAGGGACCGCTTGCCCCGGGAGAGGCTATCGTTACCGGATAACTTTTCTATCAAAGATTATCGGATTCCCGTTCGGGTGCTCAACTTCCTGTGGCATAGATATCGGTTTCCCCCGGTGGACTACCTCATAGGAGCGGTGGATATTACCCACTCCCCCCACCCTCTCATGATGCCCGCTAAAAAGGGGAAGAGGATAATCACCATACACGACCTCTTCTTCTGGGAGTACCCGGAGATGACCAAGGGGGAAATCAAGAGGGACTACTTAACTTTAGCCGAACTGCACGCTCATCTGGCAGATGTGATAATAGCTGCATCTGAGAACACCAAAAAAGATATAATAAGACTTCTCAAAGTACCCGAGGAAAAGGTGCGAGTCATCTATGATGGGGTGGCGGAGAGTTTCAGGCATCGGCTGCCTTCCCAGAGCTTAGCTTTTCTCAGGAAGCAGTTCTCTCTGGATGGAGACTACCTCTTGTTTGTGGGAACCATAGAGCCCCGGAAAAACCTGGTCAATCTGTTACGAGCTTTCCAGGGCGTAGTCAAGAGGGGCTTCGGGGGGCTGAAGCTGGTCATCGTCGGAGAAAGGGGCTGGCGCACTGAGGAATTTGATAAGGAGCTACAATCCCCCGAATTGAAAGGAAGGGTGGTGCTTACTGGCTATTTGGGCCCTGAGGAGTTAGCAGGATTATACCAAGCTGCCCGCATGCTCACCTTTCCCTCCCTCGGTGAGGGCTTCGGGCTCCCCCTGGTGGAGGCTATGGCGTCAGGAATACCTATTATTGCTTCCGATACCTCCTGCATACCCGAGGTTGTCGGTGATGCCGCCATCCTGGTAGACCCTTACAACCATAAGGAGATTGAGCAGGCTATCTGTTCCCTGCTGACCGACACCGAGCTGGCGGAGAAGCTGACTCGTCGGGGACTGGAGAGGAGCTGCCGCTTCTCGTGGAAGGAGACCGCCAAACAGACCCTCCAGCTATACCGGCAGATCGGAGGAGGGGGTTAAGGAGATAAAGTTCATTAAGAATTGAAGGCAATGAGCAAAATCGGCATCGACGCCAGGGAGTTAGAGGGAAGACCGACCGGGGTGGGTCGATATCTTAAAAATCTTCTCACCTGCTGGGCGAAGGAGAATTTGGAGGATAGCTTCTATCTCTACTCACGCTCCCATCTCGGAGGCTACCCCTTTTTATCCTCCTCGCTGTTTCACCTCCATCACTTTTCTTCCCGGCTGCTGCAATCGGGTTTCTACTGGGAGCAGCTCATCCTCCCTCCTCACCTGAAGAGGGATAAAATAGAGCTTTTCTTCGGTCCGGGCTACTCGCTTCCCTTAAGGCTGAAGGGCAAGGGGGCGGTTACCGTGCATGATGTATCCTTCGAAGCTCACCCGGAATGGTTCCCCCCCAGGGAGAGATTCCGGCGAAGGTTCCTCTGTCGGCAAGCGGTCCGCCGGGCGGATGTGGTGTTTGCGGTCTCCAATTTCACCAAAGAGGAGATAATCCGCTGTTACCGAGTCCCGGAGGAGAAGGTCAAGGTAACCTACAACTGCCTGGACTCCAGCTTCAGACCGATTGCGGATGCTGAGCAGCTGGAGAGCTTCCGCCGGAGACATAACTTAACAGGAAGAATCCTCCTCTACACGGGTGCGATATTGAATCGGAGGGGTATTCCGGAGGTCATAAAAGCCTTTGGGGAGGTGGTAAAAAAGTTCCCTGAGTTGACCCTGGTGCTGATAGGGGATAACCGAACCTACCCTTGGATTGACCTCCCCGCTCTGGTAGCCAGCTCAGGACTGGAGAATAAGGTGAAGCTTTTAGGCTATGTAGGCGATGAAGACCTGGTGATGTTTTACAACATCGCCGAAATCTTCATCTACCTCTCCTCCTATGAGGGCTTCGGGCTGCCGCCACTGGAGGCCCTGGCATGCGGTACCCCTGTGATTGTGCAGGATATCCCTGCCGTGCGGGAGGTCTTTGGCAATGCCCCCATGATGTTGCCCCGGGCGGAGGTATCCCTGATAGCTGAAGCCGTTATAGAACTCCTTGATGCTGAAGGGAAAACAGAGGAAATGGTAAGAAGAGCGGCTCAATTCATCCGAAAATTCTCCTGCACCACCACCGCCCGCCTCACCTTAAAGCATCTTCATAAAGTGTTGGGGTGAAGGCTTTGGTTAAGCTTTCTATAATAATAGTTAACTACAACAGCAGTGCTTTCTTGAAAAGATGCATCACTTCCCTTTACCAGAGTAACCCAACCACCCCTTTTGAGGTACTGGTAGTAGACAACAGCTCTTCTGATAACAGCGTGGAGATGGTAAGGAGGGATTTTCCTCAGGTCGCCCTGATAGAGAACAGGGAGAACATAGGATTTGCCCGTGCCAATAACCAGGCTTTGCAGAGATGCCAGGGGGAGCTCGTGCTCTTCCTTAATCCGGACACCATGCTTCTGACCGGCTCTGTTGATGCTCTGGTGGAGGTGATGCAGAGGGAAAATAGAGTGGGGATTCTGGGATGCCGGCTCCTCAACGAGCATGGAACCCTCCAGCTCTCCTGGGGGAAAATGGTCAATCTGACCAATGAGTTCTGGCAAAGGTTTATCAGCCGTAGATATGAGAAGGGGAACCGACTTATAAAACAGTATCTCCAAAGAAAAAGCAGACATGCTCACCACCCTCATTGGGTCACCGGAGCCTGCATGCTGGCTCGTCGGGAACCTCTAGAAAAAGTGGGGCATTTCGACCAGAATTTTTTTATGTTTCTGGAGGATGTCGACCTCTGCCATCGGATAAGGAAGAAAGGGTGGGAGATACTGTATACCCCTTCAGCGGAGGTCATCCACCTGCGCGGCAAAAGTATGGAGACCAATAGGGCAGGAGCCTTGAAGGCTTATCGGAAAAGTCAGCTCTATTTCTACCGTAAACACTATGGGCGCGTTCGATGGGCAATACTAAGGATTTATTTGATAGGCAAGTTTACCTTATCCAGGCTCGCCAGCCGACTGTCATACCTCATAACCAGAAAGAGCCGGGCGCTGGACAGCTATCATCTCAGCAAGGAGCTGCTCAGCTTGGTTACCAAGGCTAAATACAGCGCTGATGAGATAACCAATTAAAGAGATAGCGGAAATGGGAAAAATCGGGATAGACATCCGTAAGATCAGGGATTACGGGATAGGGACTTATATCGAAAACCTCATCAGCCAGTTCTCCCGGCTCAATTCCGAAAACCAGTATATACTCTTCTGCCGACCCCAGGACTTAGAGAGGCTCCCTCCCTTGGGCGAGAACTTCCACCCTGTTGTTGACGAATCAGCGAACTACTCCCTCAGGGAACATCTCTCCCTCTCCCGGAAGGCAAAGAGGCTTAGCCTCGACCTCTACTTCTCCCCTCATTATGTCTTCCCTCTGCTCATACCCTGCCGGGCGATAGTAACCATCCACGATGTCATCCATCTCCTCTTTCCGGAAAATCTGCCCCGTAAGGGAGCGTACTACTACGCCAGGTTCATGATAGGGCGAGCCCTGGCTAAGGCGGAAAAAGTAGTCGCCGTCTCTCACCACTCCAGAGCAGACATACAGAGGCTCTTCCCCGGCTACGCCAGCCGGATAGAGGTCATCCATAACGGTATAGACCCCCGCTTCTTTCGCCAGCCCAGTGAAAATGAGCTTCTGAGGGTAAAAAGGAAATTTCAGATAGATTACCCCTGCATCCTCTTTGTGGGGAACCTGAAACCCCATAAAAACCTCACCAATCTATTAAAGGCTTTCGCCCTTCTGCGTGGTAGACGGGAGAGAGGCTTGAAGCTGGTTGTAGCGGGGGCAGAGAGGGACAAATCACCTCACATGAGGGAGACTATTGACCGATTGAGCCTCGGTGCGGAGGTTAGATTCTTAGGCTATGTAAATAAAGAGGAACTCTGCTGTCTCTATCATCTGGCGGAGCTTTTCGCCTTCCCCTCATTTTACGAGGGCTTCGGGCTGCCCCCCTTAGAGGCTATGGCCTGCGGCACCCCGGTAATCGCCTCCAACCTCTCCTCCTTGCCTGAGGTTCTGGGGGATGCCGCTGTTATGGTTAACCCCCACCAGGTGGAGGAGATTGCCGAAGGGATGCGGCAGTTGATAGAGAATATACCCTTAAGGGAGGAGCTCATCCGACGAGGAGCTCAGCAGGTAAAAAAATATTCATGGGAGGAAGCCGCCCGAAGATATTTGTCGCTCTTTGCTCAAATCTTTACCAGGTAGAGTATAGAGTTTTGAAAAAGAACCCTGATGTGATATTATCCTTTCTAAATAGAGGGGAACTAAGGTTGGGAGACCCTTTTGCTAAAAAGAAGATGATATAACAGATGAGGATTGCTCTTGTTCACGACTGGCTCACCGGGATGCGAGGCGGGGAGCGGGTGCTGGAGGTTCTTTGTGAAATCTACCCTCAGGCTACCATCTTTACCCTCCTTCATATTCCGGGAGCAACCTCTCCCATAATAGAGAGGATGACTATCAAGACCTCCTTCATTCAACGGCTCCCTTTTGCCTCTACCAGATACCGCCACTACCTGCCCTTGTTCCCGACCGCTATTGAGCAATTCGACCTCAGGGGATATGACCTGATTATCAGCATCAGCCACTGCGTTGCCAAGGGGGCGATTGTCCCTTCCGATGCCATCCACATCTGCTATTGCAACACCCCTATGAGATATGCCTGGGACCTGTATCATGACTATTTCTCCCCTCAACGCCTTGGCTTCTTGCGCCGTAAGCTGATACCCCTCTTTATCAACTATCTGAGGATGTGGGATGTAACCTCAAGCGCTCGGGTTGATTACTTCATTGCCAACTCCAACAATGTCGCATCCCGCATAATGCGCCATTATAAGCGAGAGTCAATGGTAATCTATCCTCCGGTGGATACCGAATTCTTCGTACCTGGAGGGGAGCCCAAGGAATTCTTCCTCATCGTATCTGCGCTGGTGCCTTATAAGAAGATAGATTTAGCTATTGAAACCCTGAACCAGCTTAAGCTGTCCCTGAAGATTGTGGGAAAGGGACCCGAGCTTTCCCGCCTGAAGAGGATGGCTAACAGGAACATCACCTTTCTGGGGGAGCTCTCCAATGAGGAGATCAGAAGTCTCTACCAGAGCTGCCAAGCACTCATATTTCCGGGAGTAGAGGATTTTGGTCTCACCTCACTGGAGGCTCAGGCTTGTGGGCGACCGGTGATCGCCTTCAGGAAAGGTGGGGCTTTGGAATCGGTTATTGAAGAGCAGACCGGCGTATTCTTCAACCAACAAGCTTCTGCTTCCCTGAAAAACGCTATTGACAAATTCTACAAAATGAGTTTTAATAAAAAGAAAATAAGAGCTAACGCACTGAGATTTTCTCGGGAAAAATTCAAACAAAGAGTGATAGATTTTATCTCCGATAGCCTTGGTAACTTGAGGAGGGATTCCAAAACAGATGCTTAGACACCAGCGTCGGATGTGGGTCACCATCCTCCTGATAGGTGATCTGATGGTCACCAACTTTGCCTTCATCCTCGCCTATTACATCCGTTTCAACCTCAAAATTATCGCGGTTACCAAGGGAGTACCCGATATCTCCCAATATTTAAAACTCCTCCCCTTTATCTCTTTAATCTGGCCCATCATCTTTTACTTCCGAAAGCTCTATCAACCACCCCGGGAAAAATCGCGCATCGACGACCTTTTCTCCATTTTCGTTGCCGCTACTCTGGCTACTGTCATCACCTGGGGGCTTACCCTCTATTATCGAACTTACTATCAATTTCTGCCGGGAGTCACCCCTCTGGAATATTCCCGATTGGTTATCGCTATCTTTCTCGCCCTCGATATAATCCTGGTTTATGGCTTCCGTATGTTAATGCGGTATCTTCTGGAAGAAGCACATCGCCGTGGTCTGTACATAAAGAAGGTCTTAATCACCGGGGCAGGAGATTTAGGAAGGCTCATTGTGGACAGGATTATTTATCACAGCGAGTTGGGTCTTAAGATAATAGGGTTTTTGGACGATGACCCCGCCAGGCTCCACAGCGATTACAAAGGGATTAGAGTTATAGGGAAACTCTCTGATTTCCCCCGCCTGATTAAGCACCAAAGGGTCGACCAGCTATTCACCGCCCTCCCCCTGCGAGCCCATAAGAAAATGTTAGAGCTAATAAAAGTAGCTAACAGGGAAGGGATTGATGTTCGGATAATACCCGATTTGCTGGAATATATAGCTATAAAAGCTGGCGTAGAGGAACTGGATGGCATACCAATAATAAACCTGACCGCTATCCCTCTGGAAGGTTGGAAGGTGTTAGCAAAAAGGGCCCTCGATGCCACAGTCGCTACTATAGGGCTCCTCCTCTCCCTTCCTTTTTTCCCCTTTATAGCCCTGGCAGTTAAGCTATCTTCTCCGGGACCTGTTTTTTACAAACAGGAAAGGATGGGGCTTGATGGTAACCCCTTTTTGATCTATAAATTCCGCTCTATGGTTGTTGATGCCGAACAAAGAACAGGGCCGGTATGGGCTAAACAGGACGACCCCCGAAGAACCAGGATAGGAAAATTCTTGAGACGCTTCAGCCTTGATGAATTACCTCAATTGTTCAATATCCTGAAAGGGGAGATGAGCCTGGTGGGACCCCGTCCCGAAAGACCACAATTTGTGGGAGATTTCAAAGAGAAGATACCCCAGTATATGCTCCGCCACAAGGTCAAGTCAGGGATGACCGGTTGGGCGCAGGTCAACGGCTGGCGTGGGGACACTTCGCTTAAAAAGAGGATCGAATATGACCTTTACTATATAGAAAACTGGTCCCTCGCCTTTGACCTGAAAATCTTGTGGTTAACCCTCTGGAATGGTTTGACCCAGAAGAACGCCTATTAGCCCAGAAGGGAACCGTTATCAAACTCATATTCATACCGATGAGCTCTCAATTATGAAAAAAAGGGTTCTCATTACCGGCGGCTCTGGATTTATCGGTTCCCACCTGGCCGAGTACTTGCTGGAGAAAGGCTTCTCAATCATCTGTATGGATAATCTGATCACCGGCTCCATTGAGAATATAAGCCATCTTTATGATAAAGATTTTCTCTTCATTAATCACAATGTCACTAACTACATTTTTATAGATAAGGAGCTTGACTGCATTCTCCACTTTGCCAGCCCTGCCAGTCCCCGCGATTATATGGAACTTCCCATCCAGACTCTTAAGGTCGGCTCCTTGGGGACTCATAAAGCCCTGGGGCTGGCTAAAAATAAGAAAGCCACCTTTCTGCTGGCCTCAACCTCAGAGGTCTACGGCGACCCCCTGGTCAGCCCTCAAGACGAGAACTATTGGGGGAATGTGAATCCCATCGGTCCTCGGGGGGTCTATGACGAAGCCAAACGCTTTGCCGAGGCGATGACCATCGCCTATCACCGCATCCATAAAGTGGACACCAAAATAGCTCGTATCTTCAACACCTTCGGTCCCCGTATGCGGATTGACGACGGTCGTGCTATCCCCACCTTTATCTGCCAGTCTCTCCGGGGGGATGAGCTGACTGTCTTCGGGGATGGTTCTCAAACCCGCAGCTTCTGCTACATCTCAGATATGGTGGAGGGTCTCTACCGCCTGATGCTATCTGATTACAATATGCCCATCAATCTGGGCAACCCGGAGGAGATGACCATCCTCGACCTCGCCAAGCTGATCATCAAATTAACCGGCAGTAGAAGCAAGATAGTCCACTGCCCCCTGCCAGAAAACGACCCCAAAGTCCGCCAGCCCGATATATGCAAAGCCAAAGAGCTCCTCCATTGGTCTCCTAAGGTAAGCATCGAGGAAGGACTGCTCAAGACCATAGAATACTTTAACAAGAAAATAGCCTCCTGAAAGCCCCCGCCCCTTAACCTCCTTTTCTTCTGAAATGTATAATAACCTCCTTTTGCTGATACCTCTCCTCCCCTTCGGCGGCAAAAGCGACCTCCACACCTTTCAAATTTCCCTCATCTTTTACTAACCTCCCCCCTGAAACCGAGTCCACCTCAAAGGGGGTTGCCAGCTCCAGCAGATAGGATACCCCTTTAACCCCTTCCACTATAACCTTAAATCTGTCTCCCTCCATAGACCAATCAATTATGCGAAGACTGGTGGAGCGGTCGCCTGGGCTGGTCTTAAGAGGAGGAGGTATTATCTCAACCCCCTGCTGATAGATTATCTCGACCAGCCTTGACTGGCTGAGCTCCACTTCTACCCGACAATGGAGGTCGTGGCTCCCTGGTTCCGCTTCAAAAGGAGCTTCTTTACCGCCAATGGACACCCCACTGATGACTGACCCCAGAGGGAAAGCGGGGGAGAATACCAGCTTATAAGGTGTAGATGCTCTGCCAGAGACGGATAAGGAAAATCTGTCACCAACCCTCCTAATATCAAACGAGAAGACTCCATCGCCCACCCGGAAGTTCCTCACCTTTACCTCTTCCCAGGTGGGAGGGAGATGGGGGGCAAGGGTGATCACCTTCCGGGGAGCATCCCCTTTCATGCCGAGTAATCCCCGCACCAGAGGGGTTATCACCATCCCCGATGAGAAGAGCTGATGGGGGACCGAGGCTTCTATGGTCCGATAGAACTCTCCTGAAAGGAGCTCGGGCACAAAGCCCAGCGCATCAATAAAGGTCAGGCGGGCGATGCTCATCAGATGCATCAGGGCCGGAACGCTCCGATGGTAGCGATATTCCGCCAGAGAGACATAGCCGGTAATGAAGGGCCAGACAGCCCCATTGTTGTAAGCCAATGGCTGGTAATGCTGGCTGGTATTTGCCAGCATCCGCACCCCCCAATCGGTGCTCATAGCGGCAGAGCACAAATGAGCAAGCACCCCCGAAGCCCTCTCCTCCTCAAAAAGATTGAATACCATGGGCACCGCAGGCCAGGCGGTGGCTTCCTTCACCAAGCTCCCATCCTGGGCGATGCAAAAGGCATATAGATTGGTGTCCTCTGCCCAGAACTTCTCCTGAAGCGAGCGGCGGGCTCGGCGAAACCTACTCTGGCACTCCTCCTTCAACTCCCTCTCTCCCATAGCCCCCGCCAGTTCACCCATACAGCGCAGAGCCTCGGTCCACAACCCGGCCAAATAAATCTCCTGATGAATCCCCTTCAGAAGGGTACCGACTTCCACCGCCCCCAGCCCGGCTTGGCTGTTCTCCATCAGACCATCACCATCGGTGTCCGTGGTCAGGCAATATTGATAAGCCTTTTTAAGCGAATTCCAACTGTCAGTCAGAAACTGATGGTCTCCGCTGGCTGAGTAGTAGTCGTAGAGGCTTATTATATAAAAGGGGGAGGTCTCGGCATGGTAATAGCCGTAGGGGTATTCCTCAAACCAGGGTATCAGAAAAGCGCTCTGGGAAAGCTCGTGCATTATCTTCCCGTCCTCTCGCTGATATTTTCTGAGCAGCGCCAGCGCCTGTCGGACTGTGGCAAAATCGCCATAGCTGTTGATGGCAAGGGAGTTCAACATAGTGTCGCCGCCAAAAAACCAGGCAAACCCCGGGCGCTCGCTGCTGCCCGAAGGTCCCAACCCCGCCACCAGCCCACAGCCCAGCCTGGGATTGCTCACTAATCCCCGGTCGAGGGCTACTTTAGCCCATTCAAAGGCTAAGTTGAGCTCCCTCTCCGGGGTCTCCACCCGGAGAAACTCCTGCCTCAATTGCTGATAGTGGGCAATGTTCCCCTGGTAAAGCTCCGGGATTGACTTCAGAATATGGGAATAGCTGCGGAAAACCTCGTCAACACCGTCCATTCCCCCGGCTATGACAATCGGTATCAGGTGCTGGCGGCAGAACTCCTGCTCCAGCTCCATCTCAAACCAGGAGGGGGCACCCGAGAGCCGATGGGCGGGACCCCGGGAGAATCTGTCGGTCAAGGGCGAGCCTACAATTGCCGCATATTGACGACGGCTCTCGGTAATCAGAAAGGCGTTGACCTTTTCCTCCCACCGGCAGTACTGCCCCCCCAGCCCACCGGGCCACATCGGCTTGAGGTCGGGCACAAAGCTGACCATCAGCCTCAGAGGCTGGCTGGTGTCCACATCCAGAAGTATCACCGCTCCGCTGGTCTCTACCGGGACAAATATGGTCTCCCGCACCGTAAAAGCGGGGTGGGAGTAAACAATGGTGATCGACTCGGGTCGAACAATAATACGCTCTGCGAATCCACTCATTCCCTCAGGAAAAACCTCAGCTCCGAGTTTAAATGAGAGGTGCAAATCGTGCACTATTTTGAAGGGGTAAACCCATACCTCCATCACCCCATTCTCATTGCCCAGCACGGCTGCCCGACGCCCCGCGCAGTCAAAAAACCTGTTGGGCTGCACTCCCCTTTGCAGCTCTATCTCACTTGGCGGGATGGGGAACTTAATCAGCGGAAGTTCATCGCACCAGAGGGGCAAGCCCGTGAAGAGCAGAAGGTAGGTAATAAAGCACCCCCTGAAAACCCGGGAAAGGAGAATGCTTACCATTGTTTACTCCATTTTGGCTGCCAGATAACTTTTAGCTCCTCTTTACTTCCCGAAGAGTCTCCTTTAACCAAAGGGCTTATCAATAGCAGTTGCCATGCTATTGCCCAGAACTTCGCATCCTTCCTCGGTGACGACGACATTGTCCTCCAGACGCACTCCAAACTCTCCGGAGATGTAAATTCCCGGTTCGACAGTAAAGGTCATTCCAGCCTTCAGAGGAAGAGTGTTTCCTTTTACCATATAGGGAGGCTCGTGCCCCTTAAGTCCAAGGCCATGACCGAGTCGATGGGTAAAATATTTATAGCCCGGACCATAACCAGCCTCCTCCACCACCCGTCGGGCAGCCCGGTCGACCTCCTGACAGGCTACGCCGGGGCGAATCACCTCAATAGCCGCCTTTTGAGCTCTGCGCACCGTCTGCCAGACCTTTGTCACTTTCTCACTGGGCTTTCCAAAGGTGATGGTGCGAGTTATATCAGAGGCATAATTATCGAGCCGACAGCCACCGTCCACTAAAATAACACTTCCCTCTCTTAGTGAATACCTCTCCATAGTTCCGTGTGGGGAAGAAGATGCTGGTTCAAAGCTTACCCAGCCTCCGCCACTGGCGCCCAGCTTCCCGATGGCTAAAGAGATGTTCTGGCTTAGCTCTCCCTCGCTTATCTTCGGGTGAATGGTTTTGAAGGCAGCCTTATACCCTTGGATGGTGACCTCCACCGCCCGGCGGATAAGGGCTATTTCCTTGGGCTCCTTTACCATCCTCAGCTCATGGGTGACGGCATCAGCATTCCGATATTTTGCATCAGGAACCGCCTGCGCCAGACGGTAATAGTACCAGTAAGGGAGGTCTTCATCCACCCCAATGACCCCCTTCTCTATCCCTTTCTCCCGTAGAATCTCTCCCGCCAGCTTAAAGGGGTCCTCATCCTCCTCCCACAGGCGTATATCGTCTTCCCCATATTTGATTCTCTCTTTTGCTCGACCCAGCTCAAAAGCCGGGCAGACAAAAACCGGCGCCCCTTCTCGGGGAAGTAGCATGGCAAATAGCCTATCTCCGCCACCCATATTTATGCCGGAAAAATAGTAGAGGTTGGTGCTCCCGCTGAGAAAAAGAGAATCAATCCCCTCCTTCCGCATTAGAGAGCGAGCTCGATTGTGGCGATTTGCAAAGTCCAGCTTCTGGATCGGCTGGATATCGTCGGTCATAGTGGTTAAACCGGCAAGGAAGTCCTGACTAACTTCAGGAGTGGGAGCCTGACAGCGGGACAAGGCAACCGAACCAAAGGCAGCCACTCCAGCCAATTTTAAAAAGTCCCTTCGATGAGTGCTCATTCTTCAACCTCCTCTCTAACGGTTATTGCTACACAACATATCCTCTATTATCAAAAGGCTTCCTGTGCTGTATAATAGCATACAAATTAGCAGGGTTGAAGAGAGATAATTCAGCCGGGGGGAGAAGCGACTGATTGTTTTTACTATTGACCTTGCTCGCAAAATCTGCTATGGAGTTTTCGGTCACAATCTGAACCTCTCAAAATATGGCGCGCCCATAGCTCAGCTGGATAGAGCGTCTGACTACGAAGCCGTTCAAAGCAGTTTTTCTAACCCATTGATATTAAAGCTAAAGTCTTATTTTGCTTAGATTTAGAGAAAATTTTATCATCACTGATTTTTACTGAAAATCACTCATTTTGAATGGTAATTGGACACAATTTGGACACAAAAACTCTTCTCAACAATTAAAGAAAAATATCCCTTTGAAGCAGGATTTAACCGAATGCAGAACGGAATGGAATTATAGCGGAAGTCTTGAGGGCCAGGTTGGCGCCCTATTTTTGTTTGCTGCACCACCAGGCTACTTTGCTAATAATAGGCTTTGGCGCGGTTCTTGGTATCACAATTGGTTTACATTCGCTTATTTTATGTGGTGATAGTGCATAATCTTTTTCCGTTCATAATTAAGTATCTTAGGGTGACACCTTCTCTGTGGCGGACGGCTACAATCTGGCGATCTAATTTTAGAGGGTCGCTTTTTTGAGGTCGATGGCGACGATAAAGCCATTACTGATAATTGGATGCATGCTGTTGCATCGGACCCGGAGGCAATGGTAGGTGTGCCCTCGCTTAACCCATGCTTTACAGACGCAAGTAAGGCCTTCTCTATTCTTTTCCTTTTATATATACCGGGTTGCCGGCAGCGATAGGTGCTGCTATTATGGGTATAGTAAGGCAGGTCTCAGGGGAGATTTTATTCTGGAAGAGTTCTTAGTATTCTTTACTGGTGATGATATTTATGGTAGAAGCCTCGCAAAGAACTTCTGCTTATTTTTCTGCTGTCGAATGCTTTTTCGGTCCTTTTCCAGTTAGAAGCCAATCAATATTGACATTTGTCTTTTCAGCCAATTTTTTCAAAAACGCTCCACGAGGCATTCTGCCTTTTAGGTAATTATCTATAGTCTGCCTATTTTCTCCAATCATGCGAGCAAATTTAGCAACATTAGGACCAACTATTTCTCTAAGTCTGGTTTTAATATTACTCATGGTAACCGTCCATATGAATTGCTTTTTTCTTGTTTAATGCAGAATTAGTTGTTAAACTTAAATTAGCTTGACCATGGAGGCAGATATAAGACGAAGGGACAATTTATTAAAAAAGTCCTTCTCAAAAACCCGGAGTCATAATATATTTTCGCACGCAACCTCCTTCTGGCATGAAGCCAAATTTATCTCCTTTTAATCTCCTCATTATGAACATAACATAAATTAAGCAGCAAAGCAAGGTCTAACATAAAAATTTTCGGGGCTATCTTAAGAACTAAAATAGGGCTGAAGATATAAATATATAGCCCTCCCAAAAATAGAGAATTGAGTTTTAATATTTTGTGAAGGGGAATTATATAGTAATTTAAATTAGCAGCTTAAGAGGGTTCATGAACAGATTTTAATAGTATCCCTTTTTTAAATAAATCAATCTATTATATCTACATACCTGTTTTCTGAAAAATGGCTACCATCAAAGATTATTTACAGAAAAACTCACGCATTTTTCTCTTGACAAATGAAATATATGCTGATATATTTATAACACTATATATAAAGAGCAGGTTACGAGAAAAGGTGATAATGTACTAAGGAAGAAAATATTATGGAAACCCGGAGGCGAGACATACACTCCATTTCCATACCTTTTCCCGCCTCAGAGCAACGAGCAAAGATTGTCTCCCTCCGGGTTTAATTTTTAGCACATATCATAAGTTGATTAGTCAGTCCATCTCTATTAGAAAAAATACTTAGAGCTATTTCAAGCATTAAAAATAAGAAATATGATTGACCAGATAACCGGAGTAAATTTGTTATAACATCTATAATTTTGTTGAAGATAGAGCAATTTCTATTGTTGAAGCGAAATTCCAGCTCTTGTATATAAAAATAGAACCTCTCTGGTGATACACCATGGAATTTCGCTAAACGCTCCCTGGCATAAGACCAGAAGCCTTCTATGCTGTTGATATAGGTTCAATCATTAGCAAAGCCCCTGTTGTGATCTATTTTGATATGCTCATATCCATTGATAAGAAGGTAGTAATAGCTTCTGAACCGGTCGGTACAAGTCCTGCTACCCGCTTTAATACATTTCTTTGACAATCCCGGTTAGAGTCTAAGCACTAACATTGGGAACAGGCTCTACCACCACCTTGCCGTTGTGCTTCATCATACCGAACACAGATATCTTATGGTCAGCTTCCCTGCCCCTTCTCCCCTTGTGCTCGCCGCCGAAATAGGTCTCCTCCATCTCTACTTCGCCGCTGAGAGGAGCTGTGTTGGCCTGATAGCTATAATCCACAATTGCTTGTCTTATGGTGTGAAAAAGTCTCAGCCTGTTTAGATGCCTCTCTGGCGCTTAAGCCCAATTCAAAGAGCTTTATCCCCAAAAGAATCTCGGAGGGGGATAACTTTGTCCCTGCCAAGCAGGTGCCTGAGAAATCAGAAAATCTGGAGCAACAACCTCTGCATTCATACCTTTTATCCGAAAGATAAAGCAGAGAGCTTGAGCCACATCTGGGACAAGAGGGCTTCCCATGCCAGCGGAAGCTCCGGAGATATTTATATGCTCTTTTTTCATTGGCTATTAGTTTTATAACTTGTTTCAATTCCCTGAAAGGGATTCTAACTTACTCCGATTTCACGGTCAATCACCTAATTTATTTTCTTCTTGACAAATAATATATATGTTGTTATAATTTAAAATCGTCTTGCTCAGGAGACGGGAATGAAAGGAGAATTTATTAAATAAGAAATTATCATAGAAACCCGAAGACGAGGTAGAGTTACCATTTCATTTTTCCGCATCAGAGCAAGGACTATTTCCCTCAGGGTTTAATTTTTGTCCCATTCATAAGTTGACTATACTATAAAGTCAACTTCTAACAGGAAAGGTATTTAGAGCTATTTCAAGCATTAAAAATAAGTAATTATCATTTATGGTATACCTATTATCTGCAATCATGCGAGCAAATTTAGCAACATTAGGACCAACTATTTCTTTAAATCTGTTCTTAACCTCACTCATTGTAACAAGCTGCATATGTTTACATGCATTTATTGTAAATTTTCCCTTGACAAATTCAATTATTGTTGCTAAACTCAAATTTATCTTATCCCAGGAGGGAGGAATAAAAGGAAAGTACCCCATAATTTACAACAATAGGTAGCTCAACAGGAGGCTTAGATGAATTTTAAGAGCTTACATTTTGTCAAGCCATTGGTATTCTTTTTGGTTTCTTTTCTGGCTTTTGCTGGTTTCCCGAGTGGTTTCTGTAAAGATGTCGCCGCAGAGGATGAGAATGGGTCTATTGTAGGAGTGGTCTTCCAAAAGGAAGACATTAGCCCTAAGGTTGAAGAAGAGGTTAAATCTATATGGCCCAGAATACTCTATCCATATAGCCCTGTGGTGGGAGCAGAGGTAAAAGCTATTAACAGTAAAACAGGGGAAGTCTATATCAGTTACAAAACCGATAAGTATGGAATCTACAAAATAGAAGGTATTCCCGCAGGAGAATATAATATTGGTGTATCAACAGAAGAAGGGGACTTCGTCTCCGATATAGTTGTTAAAGTTGAGCCCAATAAGGCAACTCCCGTTCCGTTGCTGCTGAAGTCGGCAAAGGTTGTTGAAGAAACTAAAGAGAAGAAGAAATGGTATAAAACACCGATCGGGATAGCGTTATTACTTGCTGCAGGTGTGGGTCTCGGTTATGCTATGTATACAGTCGTTGCCAGCCCTGCTGCACCAGGTTCATAGGCTTAAACCTCAGACTAACCGCTAACCATTATGCGCTATTTGCTAATTTAAAGTGATTATATTGCCTGAAGATTGAGGCAATAGTTAATCTTCTTTTGTAAGAGGGGGAAATTTTATTTTCAGGGGGATGGGATGATTTTTTTTCATTCCATATATATTAGTTTATTCTCTCTATTTCACTTTGAGTGCACAAGGGTTAAAAATATTCCTAAAAAGTTATTCCTGTTCTATTTAAGTGTTATATTATTAATCCTAATAAGCGCTCCTTTATCAGGCTCTTCGGAAAAAACCAAAAGAGCACAGAAAAAACCCAGGATCCCTCCCTCGGTATATTCTGCCGATATAAAAATAGGACCCTTCAGGCTGAAGCCCACCTTTTCTATAAAAAATGCTGGATATGATAGCAACATCTTCTATTCCCCCCACCATCCGGTGGCGGATTATACGGCAACTCCGACGGCTGGTCTGCGCTCGGTCCTCCTTTTAGGCAACAGGGGGTTTCTCGATTTTGGTGGAGAGTTGGGCTGGCTATGGTTTGCCAGAACCACCTCCCAGAATTATCTGAATCGTTATGCTGATGCTCATCTGGAATTTTATCTTTCCAGGTTCACTTTTTATATCGAAGAGGGATATGCCAAGGCGCGAAGGCGCTTTGGCTATGAGATTGATATCAGAACCCTTCATACCGTTAATAGCCTGAATATGGGTATAAATTACGAACCATCACATAAGACCTCTCTCAAATTTGCCTATAATCAGGACCTCCTGAGGTATGACTCCCAGGCCATCTTTAGAGGTTATGGGTTAGCTGAGATTTTAAACCATATGAAAAACTCCTTCGGTCTCACTTACAAGCAGCAGATACTTCCCAAGACTGCCGCCTTATCGGAGTTCAGTTATGTCAAATACAATTTTGATAATCCCACCAGCGATTTGAACTCCACCTCCTATCGAGCTTTATGGGGAGCTGAATTTGACCCCTCTGCCTTTATCCAGGGCACCTTCAAAATAGGCTTTGCCTATTTAACCTTTCAGCCCCCTGATATCAAGGATTATAAAGGGTTAGCAGGTTCGGCCTCCTTAAGATTCAGGTTTTCCGACTATACCTATTTTTTGGTAGATTTTAATCAGGATACCTATTTTTCTTACTGGGCTTACTATTTCATTAGCAAATTATACGGTGGGACACTGGGATTTTACCTTTCTGAAAGAATAAGAATAGATGTAACCGGCACGGTGATTAACAATTTTTATCAAGCCACCGAGATTTGGAAAGAGGAAAGGAGGATTGATAAGCTCAACCTTTACCGTGTAAACATATTGTACAGGTTAGCCGAATCGATTGGCACCGGAGTTGGCATAAGCTATCTGGAAAGAACATCTGATTGGGGCTATGAGTGGGATGGGTTTACCATTTTCAGCATTGTAAGCTACGAATTTTAGGGACTTAAAAATGACTGATCATAGAAGATTATGGCTCTGGATTTTGATTCCCGCTATCAGCATGTGTATTTACCAATGCGCTCCCAAAGCGGTCAAAGGCCCGCAACCACCCCCTGTCCCTGAAGCTGTTTCCGAGGAGGTTGCGCCAGATATTTTACCGCCAGAGAGTGTAGAAGAAAAAGAGGAAGCCACCGATGTAAACCCTGAGACCAGGACCGTACAGGATACCCCCAGGGATTATATCATCGGAGCCGAAGACCTTATTGAGATCTCGGTGTATGAACTGCCGGAAATGAACAAAACCGTGCGGATTTCCGGTGAGGGGTCAATAACATTACCTTTCATTGGGGAGATTAAAGCCGAGGGCTTAACCCAACAGGAATTGGAGAAAACAATCAGAATCCTCTTATCAGAAAGATATATCACCAATCCTCAGGTAACGGTCTTCATAAAAGAATACAGGAGCCAGAGGGCATCTGTAATAGGGGCGGTAGAGAAGCCTGGCTCCTACCCTTTGATAGGAAGAAGAACTATCCTGGACATTATCTCCGAGGCTGGTGGCATTACAGAGAAAGCAGGCAAAAAGCTTTATCTAATTAGAGGGTCCTCATCGGGAAGCTCTGCCGATAGCATTCTCATTGATCTGGAAGAGTTGATTGAAAAGGGGAACCCGGAGCTGAACCTCCCGGTTCAGGGTGGGGATGTAATCAGCATTCCCCCTGAGAAGTTTATATACATCTATGTCTTTGGTGCAGTGAACTCGCCGGGGCAGTTAGAAGTCAAAGAATCGGAATCAATCACCGTTTTACAGGCCATAACCAAGGCAGGAGGGCTCACCGACAGGGCCGCCAAAACAAGGGTTAAAATCATCCGCCAAAAAGAAGACGGCCCAAAGCAAACCATCAAGGTAAATCTCAAAGACATAATCAATGGAAAGAAGAAGGATATCATCCTCCAAAAGGATGACATTGTCATCGTCCCGGAGACCTTTTTCTAATGGGAAATTGAAAGAGGAGAATAATGGAAGAGAATCTGGAGAGGGAAGTCGATATCAGAGAGTATTGGCATGTGATAAAGAAGAGGCGATGGACAATATACACTGTGGTCATAATTCTGGTAATAACCGTAACTATCGGCTCCTTTATTACCAAGCCTACCTACAAGGCGACAGCTACCCTTCAGATCGAAAGGGAGAACCCACGGGTGTTATCATTTGAGGAGATATTTGCTATCGATGCCTCCCAGCAGGATTTCTATCAGACCCAATATAAGCTTATGCAGAGCCGTTCCCTTGCAAGGAGGGTTATCAAAAAGCTGAATTTAACCTCCCATCCTGAATTTTCTTCAGCAAGCAAAGTGGGGATTTTAGGGAGGATAAGGAATATATTTCGCAGAGATAAAGGGGAGCAGGCTGAGGAGCTTGCTGATCCTTACACTAATATCATTAACACCTTTTTAAAAAACCTTGAGGTGGAGCCGATTAGAAACAGCAGGCTGGCTGAAATATCCTTCATAAGTCATAATCCCCGGCTTTCTGCCGACCTGATCAATGCCGTGGCGGAGGGCTTTATCGAGGTGAACCTGGAGGCGAAGTATTACGCCTCCCGAGAAGCATACGATTTCCTGAGCAAGCAGATCGAGGAGCTGAAAAAGGAGATCGCCGTTAAGGAGGAAGAGATGCAGCTCTACGCCGGACAGAAAGGCATTATTGCACTGGAGGGAGATGAGAATATCATCATAAGCAAGCTGGCTGACCTGAATGCCGAATATACCAGAGCTCAAATGGAAAGGATAGCCAAGGAATCTTACTACAATCAGATGAAGAACGCCTCCCCCGATTCCATTCCAGAGGTGTTAAGAAATCCTGTGATTCAAGACCTCAAGAGGGAATATGCCAGGCTGGAAAGAGAGTATGCCCAAAAATCAAAGAGCTTTAAGGCAGATTGGCCGGAAATGGTGAGGCTCAAATCAGAGTTCGACAATACAAAACAGAGACTGGATAAAGAGGTAAACGATATAGTAACCAAGGTGAGTAAATCGGCAGAATCGGAGTATGAAGCAGCCCTGGCAAGAGAGAGGGCGTTAAAAGAGATGCTCGATAAGCAGAAAAACGAAGCAATAGAACTGCACAGAAATTCCATCCTCTATACTACCCTGAAGACCGAGGTGGAAAACAAGCGAAAGCTGCTGGACTCGTTGATGAAACGGGGGGGTGAGGCGGGTGTCTCGGCAGAGTTAAGAGATTTCGGAACCAGCAATATCAGAATAGTCGACCGGGCAGAGACACCCCAGACCGCCTATCGACCAAGGAAAAAAATGAATATCATGTTGAGCATTATTGTCGGGTTGATGCTGGGGACCGGCTTAGCCTTCTTCTTTGAGTACCTGGATAGCTCTTTGAAGAACAAGGAGGATGTGGAAAGGTATTTGAACCTTCCCACCATTGCAATTATCCCTTCCCTTGATGGATTAAAAACTTCCAAAGCTTACAGATATGGCTACAATTCTTATTACGGGGATGAGAACTCTGAAAAACTGCCCCAATCTATTGAAAAAATTGCCCAGACCAATCCCATGTCTTCTATCTCCGAATCCTATAGGTCGATGCGCACCTCCCTCTTGCTATCCTCTCCGGAATCCCCACCTCAAATTGTATTGATTACCAGCAGCCAACCATCCGAGGGAAAAACAGTAACGGCAGTAAACCTTGCTATCACCTTAACCCATTTAGATAAAAGGGTTCTATTGCTTGAGGCTGACCTAAGGAAGTCTAAACTTGCCACTATATTCAATATTAATAAAGACCCAGGATTAACTAATTTTCTTACACAAGACATTGAAGCCGTTACCATAATCAAACGAACGGATATCCCCAATCTATTTGTTACTCCTTCTGGTCAACTACCACCTAATCCATCCGAGCTGTTAAGCTCTTCAAAGTTTGATACCCTACTTGAAGCTTGCCGAGGTTCGTTCGATCACATAGTGGTAGATTCCCCTCCATTACTTGCATTTACCGATGCCCAGTTGTTGGCTACTAAAGTTGACAGGGTGATATTGGTGGTTAAGGGAGCGGAAACGCCGAGAGAATCGGTTATGCTGGGGAAAGAGAAATTAAACGATGCCAAAATAGCAGGAGTTGTGCTGAACGATTTAGATATAATTGAACATCATCATTATTACCGTCATTATTACTACTATGGTAAGAAATATCAAGATAAAACCAAGCAAGCGGGAAACAGGACTCTGTAAAAGAGTTCTATATTCATATTTAATCTATCCCCGTTCTGTCTTGTTTAATGAGATTTGTATCTATGGGAGCAATGAAGGCAACCTAAGATAAATACAGGTAAGAAAAGCCCCTTTTTTATTTAAAGCATAAAAAGAGGGGCTTAGAATCTTCATAACAATTTAGCGGTTAAGAATGATGGTGGAAAGAAACGACAACCCCTGGGGGCGAGAGATAATCATTACCAGAACCGGGAGAGGACAAGGGCGAATTTTGAAAATTAATAAAGGGGAAAAGGTAAAAGTTCCCGCTGAAGATGCCCGCCGTATCCTGTTTTTAAACAAAGGGATGGTGGATATAGAGGTAACAACTATTAGGGAAGTCTCCCACAAAAAATTAACCGCGGGCGGAGCCTTTAGTTTTGACTACGGAGCAGAGGGAAAGATATCAGCCTTGACCGACAGCGAGGTAATCGAGTTCTCCTATCGAAGATAGACCAACTGGAGCAGTATAACTCAGGGGGCTAAAAGAATATTAGTTCTCATATTCGGTTAATTGATTTGAGGTTCTAATATGAATCCTTATGAACAAGAGGGAGATAGTTATCCTAAGTGGTATGCCATCTATACCCGAAGCAGACACGAGTTCAAGGTCAACCATAAATTAACCGGCAAGCAATTTGAGACCTTTCTGCCCGTAGTTAAATCTCTGCGGCGGTGGAAGGACAGAAAGAAGTATATTGAAAGACCGCTGTTTTCTGGATACCTGTTCCTGCATTGCCAGATGGATGATTATAAATACCTGGAGATCCTGAAGACCAGCGGTGTGGTGAGAATCCTGGGGAATAACAAGAGCGAGTTATCCCCCGTTCCGGATGAAGAGATTGAATCGATCAGGATATTGACCGAGAATGAGGCGATCATTAACTACCATCCCTATGTGAAAGAGGGGGAGAGCGTGGAGATAGTAAATGGTCCCTTGACTGGTGCTAAAGGGATTCTGGTACATAGAGAGCTTTATAAATCGACGGTAGTGGTATCGGTCCACCTGCTGGGAAGAAGCATCTCGGTGGAGGTGGACAGCTGCGATATTGAGGCCTGCTGAAGTAATCACCGGGGAGGTTCCCGGTAATCCTATCGGCAGCGGCATAAAGGTCATCAATCTAAAAGTGTGAAAGAAGCTCATGTAGCTGAGAGGGCGGAGCTACATGTATTTTTTTATTGAAAATCAAATGTTCATAAAAAGAGTCTTTGATATATTCCTCTCTTTTATTGGTCTGATTTTGTCCTTCCCCCTCTGGCTTATCCTCTCTTTGATGATATGGTTAGAGGATAGAGGTTCTATCTTCTATACCCAGGAACGGGTAGGCAAAGATGGAAAAGTTTTTATTAGCTTTAAGTTCCGTTCCATGGTTCCCAATGCTGAGCAAGGTGTTGGACCGCTTCAGGCAGAAGAGAATGATCCGCGGATTACCAGGGTGGGTAAATTCCTTAGAGCAGCTGCCATGGATGAGCTTCCCCAGCTGCTCAACATTCTGAAGGGGGACATGAGCTTTGTCGGTCCAAGGGCTCTCCGACCCCTTGAGATAGAGGTAAGGGAGTCAGCCAGAGGTAATCCCACAGCAAAGATAGACAAGCTGCCAAATTTCAAACTCCGAAGCTCAGTAAGACCAGGTCTTACGGGATTAGCGCAAATCTATGCTCCTCGGGACGTAACCAGGAAGAATAAATTCAAGTATGACCTCCTTTATATTAAAAACCAGAGCTTCTGGCTTGATATAAAACTCCTTCTCCTCTCCTTTTGGATAACCTTCAAGAGAAAATGGGAGACTCGAGAGTATAAGATTTAAGTGGGGTTCACTATGTTCGATGCGATAATTATCGGCTCAGGCCCAGCCGGGAGCCATGCGGCATATCTGCTGGCAAAGATGCGATATAAGGTTCTTCTGATAGAGGGAAGGAAGACCCCCAAGCAATCCATAAACTGCTCCGGCATAATAGGTCTGGAGGCATTTCGAGAATTTGACCTCTGGGATGTCCCTGTTTTAAATCGTATTAATAAATTCAAATTTATATCCCCCAGCGGTAAGCCATTTATATACCAATCCGATTCTGACCTGGCTTTTGTAGTAGACCGTTCTGGCTTTGACTACTATTTGACCAGCAGGGCGATAAGCGCTGGAGCCTCTTTTCTGGATGAGAGCTGGGTTAGGAAAATCCTGATAGATGAAAACGAGGTAAATGTTTGCATACAATCTAAAGGTCGTAGTTATAAGTTGAGGGCTAAGGTAGGAGTGATAGCTGCAGGATACAGTTCCCCTCTCGTTGAGATGGTAGGGCTTAAGAGTCCGCTGCGCTTTATTGAGGCAGCTCAGGCAGATGTTTATGGCTCAGGATTTGACCATACCGATGTGTATTTGGGAAACAGGATTGCCCCCGGCTCCTTTGCCTGGCTTATCCCTTTGGGAAATGAAAGGGGATTAGTGGGGCTTACAACAGAAAAGAATTCCGTTCAACATCTGCAATTCCTATTGAATAAGTTAAAGGCTGAGAAAAACATTTCCAGAGTAACAAATTTGCAGCACAGCGTCATTCCCCTGGGTCTTATTCCTAAAGCTTTTACCAGAAGAATCCTTGTTGTGGGAGAAGCAGCCGGGCAGGTGAAAACTACCACCAATGGCGGTATCTATTATGGGATGATTGGGGCGGAGATAGCTGCCCAAGTTTTAAAGAAAGCTATTCAAAAGAACCGTTTTGACGAAGAGATTCTACATCAATACGACCAATTGTGGAGAGCAAAACTTGGTCCAGAAATTCAGCTGGGGCTTAAATTGAGGGAGATGTATTCCCATTTAAGCGATTCCAAGATTGATATGCTGTTCAGCATTGTTAGCATGGATGGACTCTTGCCCCTCATAAAGAAAAATCTCAATTTTGACTGGCATAAAGGATTAATCTTATCCCTAATTACCAAACCCCTCATCAGGCGTCTTTTCGGCATCAAGCTTCAAAATGTAGACTGTACACAGGAGAGCTAAATTTAAAGCGTTTGAAAAGATACAAAGCACGAAGTTCTAATTTGTTAAATTAATTATGCTCGACAGAAAAATTAAAACTTGTAATCACATTATTGAAGGTGGAATAATTTTCCTGATACTTTTCAGTCCTTTAGCCTTTGGCTCAGTAGAGCCCTGGGCCTACTCGATTATTGAAATCTCGGTCATTTTTCTAACCCTGATATGGCTCATTAAAATATGGATGAAGAGCTCAGTCAAAAAAAGAGATGCCAACCCATCTACCCGCAGCTTAGATTACCTTAAAACTCCCCTCAACCTGCCTATCCTTATCTTTATAGGATTTATTCTCTTGCAATTAATACCTTTGCCTGAACCTGTTCTGAAGGCTGTTTCTCCTAATACTCACGAAATTTATATTAAAAGCCAGAACGCAATAAATCAGATAACTAACGAACGACCTTCAGCAGAAGCAAACATAGGCCTTAGTTCGCTATCTCTTAATCCCTACGCCACCAAAAATGAGCTGTACAAAATAGTTGCCTATGCTCTGCTCTTTTTCCTTATTATAAACAATGTAAATAGCTTCCAGAAAATCAGGAGAATCCTTACTTACATCGTCATATTTGCTTTTTCCTTATCCCTGTTCTCAATTATTCAGAAACTTACCTGGAACGGTAAGATATTTTGGTTTAGAGAATTAAGGTATGGTGGAGGTCCTTTTGGTCCTTATGTAAATCACAACCATTACGCCGGCTATATGGAAATGGTAATTCCCTTGGCAATCGGGCTGATATTTCTCAGTAAAGATATTAATAAAAAACTAATGTTAGGCTTTATGACCATAGTTATGGCGGGGACAGTTTTTATGTCTCTTTCACGAGCAGGTATGGTCAGCCTGATTTGTTCCCTTGTTTTCCTATCACTGATGCTGTCTCAATCAAAAAATCCTAAACATCGGTTTCCTATTGTCTTTTTAATAGTTATAAGCCTTCTGCTATTTCTCGCCTATATAGGAATATTATCGGATTCTTTGAACCGGATATTAACCCTAACAGAACCGGATAAACTTCTCCAGGAGACGCGTCCAAAGGTGTGGAAAGATAGCTTATATTATTTCAAAGACTTTCCCATATTCGGTTCGGGACTGGGCACTTTCCAAAATGTATTCCCCAAATACAAGTCATTTAGCCAGCAGGTAATCTATTTGTATTCTCATAATGATTATATTCAAGCGTTAACAGAATGTGGTGCTTTAGGATTTGTAATAATTTTGTGGGGGATTATCGTTTTTTCCGGCTCAATCTTTAGATATATTAAGAAAGACCCTATAACTATTTGTTTAGTCACATCGGTGGTGGCCATAGCAATTCATAGCTTTTTCGATTTTAATCTGCACATGCCAGCCAATGCAGTCATTTTATCTATAATAATCAGCTTAATCTTTGCCTGGAATTATGCAAGAGGTGATGACAAGACCTCCTTTGATAAAAAGCAAATTTAAACTCAATAAACCATAATTTCCCAATTAGAAATGAAAAGAACCCTATCGCAGAAGAAGGTTATTTTTAAAAATAGGTTTCATCTCAGTGTAATACTTGCTGCCCTTCTCATAATTTTGGCGCTCTTACTCATTTTTCCATTCAAAAATTTGCTCTCGGCTCTTTATTTTCAAAGATATAAGGAAATGCAAAGAGATGAAAAGCCGTTGGATAATCAAATAGGGTATCTATACCAAAGCATAAATGTAAATCCGTACAATCCGCAATATTTTGATGAACTCGCAAAACTGTTCTTTGTATCCCATGAAACTGAGCTCACTTCTTTAAATTCCGAAGCAGCCTTAAGAGAAGTTAGCCAGCGCTCAAGCTTTATCCATCATCCATATTATTCAAAATTATTTAATTTGCCGTCAATATCCTCCAATACGCCAGTTTATGGACTGATGCCCATCTCAGCCCATCTGCAATCAATAGAGCTCAATCCCTTTAATGCCGATAACTACCTGAAATTAGGACTACTTTTATCAAATATCTTATCAGAGGACCAGATTGATACATTGCTGAAGCAAGCGGTCAATCTTGAGCCGCAAAACATCTATATCCATTACGCCATAGGAAATCGCCATTTATGGAGTCAAGAAATAAAGGAAGCTCTTGATGAATTTAAGCAAGTATTAGAAATTGCCGCAAAACAAAGGACTCACACATTCATAGACATATACTTGCCAAAGATAATGAGCCAATCATTTCTACTGATAAACGATGTGGAGCTTATAAAAGAAATCATTCCCCATTACTACTATTGCTATTTGAGATTTGCCCAATTTTTGGCTGAGAAAAAGATGCCCATTGATGCAAAAGAATACTTCTATAAAGCATACGAAATAGCCCCAAAAGACAAAAAGCAAGGGATACTACTAAGCCTCGCCCGGCAATTAGCGAGATTTAAAGAGTGGAATGAACTGATAAAAATAGTCCACACATACGAAGGTATAAAGACCGATAATAAGAACTCTTCTCGGTTTAATATCCTGCTCATCCAGGCCTGTTACAACCAGGGAGAGTACGAGAAGACTATTCGAACTGCCGATAATGCTCTGTTGCTTCAACCCTCAAATTCAAGCTTATACTATTACCAGGGGCTATCCTACTCCAGACTCTCACAATATATGAAAGCCATCCACGCCTTTGAAAAAGCCGTTGCATACGCACCCCATAACCCATATATGCACATAAGCTTAGCCAACGCCTACCAGTCCACCGGAGAAATGCAAAAAGCTCTTGATGAGTGGCAAGATGTCTTAAGCATCAGCTCAGCAGATAAAAGATATGAGAATCTTACCAATCAAGCAATTAATCAAATTATTAAAATTAAAAGCGAACTTTCAAGGTCAAAAAGAAGAAATTAAAAAAGTAATTCCAAGGAGATCTTTAAATGTCATTTTGGGAAAATAAGAAAGTTTTGGTAACAGGGGGAGCCGGTTTTATAGGTTCTCATCTGGTCGAATTCTTAGCCGAAGGAAGAGCCATAGTTACCGTGGCAGATAATCTAGAAAGGGGTAAATTTGAAAATTTAAAAAATGTGGAAAAAGATATCAATTTTATGAAAATTGATTTGAGAAATCTTGATAATTGTAAGAAAACTTGCAAGGGGCAAGAAGTAATTTTTAATCTGGCGGCGAAGGTTACCGGAATAGAATACAACAGAACTCACCAGAAAGAGATGTTTGAAAATAACTTATTGCTTCAAACTTACCCAATGAAGGCAGCCTATGAGATGGGAGTTCAAAGATTTTGCCAGGTAAGCACCGCTTGTATTTATCCTCATGATGCTATTGTTCCAACTCCGGAAAGTGAAGGCACCCGAGACCAACCCGAGCCAACCAATATAGGGTATGGATGGGCAAAAAGGATGGGCGAAAGATAGGAGTAAGATAGAGATGGAAAGACTAATTGTTAATGGAGGAAATCGACTGGAGGGAATAGTGACTTTGAGTGGGGCAAAGAATGCTGCTCTGCCAATTTTAATTGCCTCTTTGCTATGTGATGATGAAGTGATATTAGAAAATGTTCCCGATATAGAAGATATTCAAACTATGACAGAGCTGATAAGAGAACTCAGTATAAAAATCAGGAGAGAAGGCCGCAAGATCTTTATTTTTCCCGACAAATCTCCACCGGAGAAAATACCAGAAAAGTTAGCAAAAAAATAAGATATTCTCTATTAACATTAGGGTTGTGCCTAGCTAAGACTGGTAAAGTACAACTTCCCGTTCCAGGCGGATGTAGCATAGGATCACGTAAATTTAATATGCACATTCAGGGACTTAGGGAAATGGGAGCCGAAATAGAAGAGAGAGACGGGTACATTTATGGTATGGCGAGAAGGCTTTCTGGGTGCCACACACGATTCTATTATCCTACTTTTTCTGGGACTCAAAATATTATAATAGCTGCTTGTTTAGCAGATGGTGTTACTATTATAGAAAATGCTGCAAAGAATCCTGAAGTGGTGGATTTTATTAATTTTCTGAAGAGTATGGGTGCAGAGATAGAAGGTGGAGGAACAGAGACTGTTAAGATTAAAGGGGTGTCGAAGCTTCATGGTACAC
>NJBL01000068.1 GCA_005223145.1 bacterium (candidate division B38) B3_B38
CGAATGGTAAAGTACTGGTGAGAGGGCATTGCCAGTGTCTCACAGGTGATATCTTTGGTTCCCTGCGATGCGACTGCGGTGATCAGCTCCGTATGGCCATGGAAGTCATCGCCAAGGAGAGGAAGGGTGTCATCCTCTATCTCCGTCAGGAAGGAAGAGGAATCGGGTTGATAAACAAGCTGAAAGCCTATGAACTGCAGGACAAGGGAAAAGATACGGTAGAGGCAAACAGGTGTCTGGGATTTAAGGCTGACCATCGAGATTACGGAATCGGTGCCCAGATATTATCCGACCTTGGGCTTCACGATATCCGGGTAATGACCAATAACCCTGCTAAGTTTGTAGCCCTGAAAGGGTATGGGCTGAGGATAGTGGAGAGGGTCCCTTTGGAGGTTTCTCCCAATAAGGCCTCTGAGCGATACCTCAGGACAAAGAAGGTCAAGATGGGTCATCTGCTGACCTCTGTGTAGGGACTAGCTCGACCAAGCAAAAACTGAGGAGTTTAAATCCATTTTTTTCTTCCCATCCGAGAGAAAGGGGTGGAGAAAGTTAAGGGAGGTTATCCAGAAAGGCTTTTTATCAGTAGATGCTCTGGCAGATAGATCATAATTAAGCTGAGGAATAAGGGAGATACAGATGGAAGAATGGATGTTGGGGCGATTAAGATAGTTCTTTAATAACCCCATTCTCTCGTCTTTATTATACTTCTATTTCTAAAGTTTCCTGAGAAGAAGTTCAGAGGAGGATTCGGGAGCATAAGTGTTGTTATATTTCAATTTGCGGATGAATGAAAAGCTTGTTTTTAGTTGACAAAAGTGGCTCAATGTAATAAAATAAAATAAATTATCTGAGGTAAGACCATTGTTTGAGAGGCTAACGGAGAGGCTGGAGCAAGTTTTCAAGAGGCTGCGAGGTTACGGGAAGCTGAAGGAGCATCATATTGACGAAGCTCTGCGGCAGATAAGAGTGGTGCTTTTAGAAGCGGATGTGAATTTCAAAGTAGTCAAGGAGTTCATTGCCAAAGTAAAGGAGAAATCCTTAGGGGAAAGAGTGTTGGAGAGTTTTACCCCAACCCAGCAAGTGGTGAAGATAGTGCGGGATGAGCTTATCGAGCTACTGGGAGGCGAAAAGAGCGACCTTATATTCTCCTCCAAAGCTCCTTCAATTTTAATGCTGGTGGGATTGCAGGGGAGTGGCAAGACAACCACGGCAGGGAAGCTGGGTAAATGGCTCCGCAAAAGGAATCATTCGCCCTTGCTGGTGAGCACTGATGTCCATCGCCCCGCTGCCCAGGAGCAGCTCAAGGTTGTCGCAGAGGAGAGCGGTCTACCGGTGTTCTCCGATAATAGCTCCTCTCCTTTGAAAGTCTGTTTCAATTCTGTGAAGATAGCTAAGCGAGAAGGGTATGATGTGGTTGTCGTGGACACTGCTGGGAGAATGCACGTCAATAAAGAGCTTATGGATGAGCTCAGTATCCTCAAAAAAGAGATACAACCAACAGAGGTGCTCTTTGTTGCCGATGCGATGACAGGTCAAGATGCGGTAAGAAGCGCAAAGGTTTTTAATGAGAGCCTTGACCTCACAGGTATCATATTAACCAAGCTCGATGGGGATGCCCGGGGCGGCGCCGCTTTGTCGATTAAATCGGTAACTGAGAAACCAATTAAATTCATAGGTGTTGGCGAGCGCTACGACGACCTGGAGCCCTTCTACCCTGAGAGGATCGTTTCGAGAATTTTGGGTATGGGGGATGTTCTCTCGCTAATAGAGAAAGCGGAAGCGGCTATTGATAGGAAAGAAGCCCAAGAATTAGAGGAAAAAATAAGGAATGAGAGTTTTACCCTTGAGGATTTCCAGTCTCAGTTAAGGCATATAGGGAAAATGGGACCCTTAAGCCAGATTCTGAGTCTCTTTCCTGGGAGTACAAAGCTGAAGGGGATGGATTTGCCCGATGTTAACGAAGCTGACCTCAAGCGGATCGAAGCAATCATTAACTCGATGACCAGGGAGGAACGGCTTAATCATACCATTATCAACGGGAGCCGCCGCAAAAGGATAGCCAGAGGGTCGGGAACCTCTGTCCAGGAGGTCAATCGGCTGTTAAGGCAATTTGCCCAGACAAAAAGGATGATTAAACAGCTAAATCTTATCTCTCAAGGGAGAAGGGGCATTAAGCTCCCCTTACCCTTTTTTAATGGAAATTAGCGTTCCTATGAGCGGATGAGAAAGGAGGAGATACAGGTAGTGGTTACTATCCGTTTGCAGAGGATGGGGGCTGTAAAGAACCCTCATTACAGGGTGGTGGTGAGCGACTCGAAGAAAACCCGTAAAGGAGGGTTCATAGAAATTGTAGGCTATTACAACCCGATGAGAGAGCCTGCGATAATTAATATGAAAAAGGATAGAATTGAGGAGTGGGTTAGAAGAGGAGCTCGCCTTTCGTCGACGGTCAGAAATCTCTTGGTAAAAGTTTAGGCAGTATTGAGGGTAGGATTTTTCCGCTTTGCTAAACCGAAAAGGTTGTTTAGAGGAGGTAGGGTGAAATGAAAGAGCTTATCGAATTAATCGCTAAAGCTCTTGTTGACAATCCAGATAAGGTCGCTGTTACCCAGATTGATGGGGAACAGACCACAGTGCTTGAGTTAAGAGTTGCTCAGGAGGACTTGGGAAAAGTCATAGGAAAGCAGGGAAGAACCGCGAGGTCAATAAGAACTATCCTCGGAGCGGCGGGGATGAAGCTTCGCAAAAGATTCGTCCTCGAGATTTTGGAGTAGATGGTCTCCTCCCTTAGAGGCCGCATGGAGGGGATGGGAAAGCTAATTCCCATTGGTAAGGTCTGGAAAGTCCGGGGAAAGTATGGTGAGGTGACGGTGCTGCCCGCCCCCGGAGGGACAGAGCTTTTTGCTCCCCATAAAAAATTATCTCTGACAGAGGAAGGGGGTATAATCCTTCAGATAGAGGGTTGTAAGGAGCACAAGGGGAGGCTCATTCTTAAATTTGCTGGCTATAATAGCATAGAGGAGGCAAGCCAGTTGCTGGGTAAGAGCTTGTTCATTTCGAGGGAGGATTTGCCGCCCTTGCCCCCGGATGAGTTTTATAGATTCCAGCTCATCGGCATGACAATGGTGGATGAGACAGGGAAAGTTATCGGCAAGGTGGTGGATATAATAGGAGTAAGGGGAGGAACTGATATCCTGGTAGTGACTGAGGGAGATAAGGAGTACCTTATCCCTGCCGCTAAGAAATATTTTGTAAAGATAGATTTGAAAAACAGGCTATTGGTGAGCAAGCCTCCGAAGGGGCTTCTGGAGATAAATGCTGTTTGATGTTATTACCATATTCCCCCGGTTTTTCGATAGCCCTCTATCGGTCGGCTTTCTGAAGAGAGCTTTAGCCAAGAAGATAATAGAGGTAAGGATAACCGATTTAAGAGATTTTACCACCGACCGCCATCGAACAGTTGACGACCGCCCCTTTGGGGGAGGGCGGGGGATGGTTCTTAAGCCCGAGCCGATATTCAAAGCAGTGGAGGCGGTGAGGCGGTCGGAGGATGAGGCGAGAACAGCGGTCATTCTATTATCGCCGCAGGGAAAACCCTTTGGGCAACAAGATGCAGAACGACTTAGCAAAAGGGAGCAGATAATACTCATTTGCGGGAGATATGAAGGGGTGGATGAGAGGGTGCGCCAGCGATTGATTACGGAGGAGGTCTCTATTGGGGATTATGTGCTTGCGGGGGGGGGATCGCCCGCCCTGGTTGTTATGGAAACGGTCACCAGGCTCCTACCCTCAGCGGTGGGTTCTCCGCAGTCTTTGATCGATGAGTCCTTTTGTCAGGGAATTCTCGATTTTCCCTGCTACACTCGTCCAGCTTCCTTCAGGGGGATGAGGGTTCCCGAGGTGTTGCTGATGGGAAATCACGAGGAGATACGGCGCTGGCGGAAGCGCAAAGCCTTAGAGAACACCCTCAAGAAGCGTCCCAATTTGCTCGTCAGTGCCCAACTGGACCACGAAGCGGTTAAGATTTTAGCAGAGCTGAAGGAGGAGCTCAACTTATCATCAAAATAGCCAGCATGGAGAGAGAGGAAGATGGATCTGCTTAGTTATGTGGAAGACAAACAGATGAAGGAAAAAATTCCCCATTTTAATACAGGAGATACGGTTAAGATTTTTATAAAGGTAGAAGAAGGACAGAAGGTCAGAACTCAGGTCTTCGAGGGGGTAGTAATAAGCAAGCGCAGAGGCAAAAACCGGGGCACCTTTACGGTGCGTAAGGTCTCCTTTGGAGTGGGCGTGGAACGTATTTTCCCCTTACACTCCCCGACCATTGAGAAGATTGAGGTGATAAGGCAGGGGAAAGTCTCCCGGGCTAAGCTCTATTACCTCAGGGGAAAGCGGGGAAAGAAAGCCCGTATCAAAGAGAGCGAACCCCAGTAAGCAAGAAGGCTTATCTGTTTCAGATGTTATCTTTAGAAGAAGAGGCGATTAAGAGAGGCTACCAGCTGGTGGCCGGGCTGGATGAGGCAGGGAGAGGTTCTCTATGCGGTTCGGTGGTGGCAGCTGCTGTAGTCCTTGACCTAACAGGGGATTTGCAGGGGATAAAAGACTCCAAATGCCTATCGGCTCGGAAGAGGGAGCATCTCTATTATCGCATTGTGGAGAATGCCGTCTGTTGGGCAGTGGGGTTAGTGGAAGCAGAGGAGATTGACAGAATAAACATTAAAAACGCCACATTTAAGGCGATGAAGGAGGCGGTTAACCGCTTGGAGAAGAAGCCGAATCTCTTGCTTGTAGATGGACTCCCTTTGCCCTCTTTAGGGGAGATTCCCCAGGTTTTTATTGTCAAAGGTGATGCCAATTGTCTCTCTATTGCCGCCGCTTCCATCGTAGCCAAAGTCACCCGGGATCGGATAATGGTAGAGCTCGATAAAGAGTATCCCGAATATCGGCTCAGAAAAAACAAAGGCTATGGGACTGCTGAGCATTTAAGAGCTTTAAAGCTTTTAGGTCCCTCACCTATTCACCGTTTGACCTTTAATCCCATGAAGTCAACAATAGGAACACTTTTTTAGGACGTGGGGAAAACTTTTTATGGGCAAAAGAACCAAAGTAATCAAACGAGCAGAGAAGTTTATCAAACAGGGTAAGGTAGAAAACGCTATCGCCGAATACCAAAAATTGATTGAGGAAAACCCCCGGGATTGGGGACTTATCAATATGGTTGGAGACCTTTATGCCCGCATGGGGAAAAAGGAATCCGCCATAAATTACTTCGAGAGAATTGCCGACCATTACGCCAAGGATGGCTTTTTCCTTAAAGCCATAGCCATTTACAAGAAGATAACCAAGCTCAAACCAGAATCCCCCGATGTTTATGTGAGGCTTGCCCAGCTATATGATATGCAGGGGCTCCCTATGGAGACCAGGATGAACTACTTAGAGGGAGCCAAACTCTACCTCCGTCAGGCTCGGGCAGGAAAAGCAAAGGAAATATATGAACTGCTTATCGAGCTGGAACCGGATAATTATAGGTTTCGGTTCAACTTAGCTGAACTCTTTCTCCAGCAAGGGGAGAAATCCCGGGCAGTCAATGAGTTTAGGGTTATTGCTACTAATCTGATGGCTAAAGGGAATATACCAGAGGCAAAAGAGGTGCTGGAAAGAATTTACAAGATGGAGCCCGATAGCCCTGAGGTTGTCTCCTCTTTGGCTGATGTTTATTGCCAGGAAGAGAGAGCCGATAAGGCAGTGGAGACATTGGAAAAAATGCTTCTATCCCATCCCGATAATACCTGCCTGCTGAACAAAATGGGGGAATTGTTAATTAAAGACAACCGCTTTAAGGAGGCTGAGGAGAAATTAAATACAGCCCTCTCTTTGGAGCCAGAAAATTTATTAGCCAAATTCAACCTGGGGGTTATCTCCTTGGAAAGGCGAGAGCTGGAAGAGGCTTATCAGCTAATGGAGCCATTGATAGATTACAATCTCAGCCAGAAACAAGAAAAAGAAGCTGTTGCCCAGCTGAATATTCTTCTGAAAAGAGACCCCTCTCATATTGAAGCTCTGGAGAAGTTAGCCGAGGTATATACCTCCCTTAGCGATGTGGAAGAGCTAACTACAGTTCTCAATAAGCTGGCAGATATATATCCGCAGCGAGGTTTACAGGCTAAGGGTATTAAGGTTTTGGAGAGGCTGGTTGACCTGGACCCCGATAATGTGGAGTATAGTCGAAAGCTTCGCCAGTTGCAGTTACAACCTTCCCCCGAAAAGGAGAAAACCATACCTCCCGCAGGAGCCCCTGCCAAAGAGGAAGAAGCAGGGGTTGCTCCAGAGGAGTTCGCCAAGCCGGAGAAGATACCCGAAAGGGCGGAAGCAGTTAAGAGCCTCAGGGATGCCCTTACTGAGGTGGAAATCTTCGTCAAATTTGGTTTATATGAGCGGGCGCTGGAGAGGCTGGAGGAAATTCTCCCCTTCTATGCGCAGAACATAGAAATACATGAATCCCTGAAAAACGTATATTTACAAAAGAAAAGGTATGAAAAAGCAGCCCAAGAATATAGCATCCTTGTCGAGCTTTGCAACAAAAGAGGGAGGAAGGAACAGGCAGAGGAGTTTATAGACGAGGCAGTCCGGGAGATACCAAATCAATATCTTGACTCTTCTATTTTCCCAGTAAGTGGAGTAGAAGAGGCTGCGGTAATAGAGGGACTTGAGGAAGATAGAGAGAGAATCCCATTTATAGAGGAATTGGGGGAGCCTGAGAGCTTAAGGGAGACATCACCTCCGACTGGGGCAGCGGAGAAAGCGCCACCACCTGAAGAGATGGTGGTTGAAAAAGAATTAGAAGAGATCGAGCTCCCCGGCGAGGGACCAGAGGAAGAAGAAATAGGGAGAGAATCCTCACTATCGGAAGCTTTGGCTGAGGATGAGGCAGAATCTGTTGCTGAAAAGGAACCGCTTGCTCTTGAAGAGGAGCTGATTCCACAAGAGGAGCTGAGTCCCATAGAGGAGTATCCGGAGCCCAGCCAGGAGCTATTAAAACAGCTGCCATTCTCCCCTGCAGAGCTTACGGGTGAAGAGAAAACGGTTGATGAGGACAAGAAAGAAACGCTTCAGCAGATACTGCTTGGTATTAAAGAGACTATCAGCAAACAGGTTGGAAAGGAGGATTACGAGACTCGATACAACCTGGGAATCGCTTACAAAGAGATGAAGCTCATTGATGAGGCGATTGCTGAGTTCAATACTTCGCTGAAAAGCCCCCGCCGTCGATTGCAGTCGTGCACTATGCTGGGGATATGCTTTATGGAAAAGGGAGACTACGCTAAGGCAGTGGAATGGTTTGAGAAGGGATTGGAATGTGTTGACACCAATGAGCAGAAGGAGGGGTTAATTTTTTACCTGGGTCAGGGGTACGAACAGCTGGGTAACAAGGAAGAGGCGCTGGAGAAATACCACTTCCTTTATAAGATGAATAAGCATTTCCCCGGCTTAGGGAAAAAGATCAAAGAGCTGGAAAAAACCATCCCTTAAATCCTCACTTATAGAACTTACTCTTATACTTGCTAATCTCCGATCCTTTAGCCACAAAGCGTACATTCCCGGCTGCTGGTATCTTATAGCTTATCACCAAATCTTGGACTAAAGGGTTTCCGATTGTTTGACTTTGCGGAGCAATCTATCGTATGCTCGGTCGACATTATTCTGAATGGTATCGTAATCCTCGGGCTTCAGATGAGCAAACCTCCTCTGGAGCTTAAGGTATTCCCCGACTGGCACCCCCTCCTTTCTTGGCACGGTAATGGTATATTTTCGACCACTCTCTACCTCGTATAAGGGAAAAATCCCTGTCTGCACTGCCAGGCGGGAGGCTTTGATGGTCAGCTCATCGGGCATCCTCCAGCCGGGGGGGCAGGGGGAGAGGATGTGGATAAATCGGGAGCCTTTAATCCCTTTCGCCTTATTAACCTTCGCCATTAAGTCGTGGGGATAGGCTACCGTGGCGGTGGCGGCATAAGGGATCTGGTGAGCAACCAGGATTTCTATAATATCCTTTTTAGGTTTATCCTCCGGTCGCTCGGCAGGAGTAGTAGTTGTCCAGGCACCCCAGGGGGTAGCGGAGCTGCGCTGAATGCCGGTATTCATATAGGCCTCATTGTCATAGCAAATGTATAGTATGTTTTCGTTCCTCTCCACTGCGCCAGAGAGTGCCTGTATTCCGATGTCAAAGGTCCCCCCATCCCCCGCCCAGCCTACCACGGTGGTCTCGGTATCTCCTTTAATATCGAGGGTCGCCCGTACTCCCGAAGCAGCGGCGGCCGTGGTTTCAAAGGCAGTATGCAATAGAGGGACTTTCAAGGAGGAATAGGGGAAAGGACCGGCAATGATCGTCCAGCAGCAGGCAGGAACCACCATGATGGTCTTCTCCCCCAATACCTTCAAGCAATATCGCATAGCAATGGGTGCCGCACAGCCAGAGCATGCTATGTGCCCCGAGGTCATATAGTCCTCTTCCGGGATGGTCGTCTTTAGTGCTTGACCCCTATCCATATTATATTCTCCTTTGGCTTATCTTCTTTAAGGGTATGGGATAAGATCTCTCTTATGGTGGTGGGGGTGATGTCTCTCCCGCCCAGTCCAGCAATATATCCGAAGACAGGAGGTCTCTCATGCTGGTCTATATTATATAAAACAGACCTTATCTCTTCGCAGAAGATTCCCCCCTGCCCATAGGAGATATTGCGGTCAATAACGGCGACCTTCTTCTTCCCCTTAAGGGCGTTGACTACTTCCTGTGTAGGGAAGGGGCGGAAGAACCTCATTTTTATCATTCCAACTTTCACCCCTTCGTCTCGGAGCTGCTCGACCACCATTCTTGCGGTGCTGGCTACGGTGGACGAGGCGACCAGCACCAGCTCCGCATCCTCGGTTCGGTACTCCTCGACCAGCCCTCCGTAAGACCGTCCGAACATCTGCTGGTACTCTTTATCTACCTTTATGATGACATCATGCGCTTCCTCCATAGCCTTCTGCATCTTATACCTCAACTCAAGGTAATACTCAGGGGGGAGGAGGGAGCCGAATGAGCAGGGATTTTTGACATCGAGCTTATAAGGGTAGTCAAGCTTAGAGAGGAACTGGTCCACCAGCTCCTGCTCCGGGATGTCCACCGGTTCGTAGGTGTGGGAGAGAACGAAGGCATCCAACACCACCATCACCGGCAGAAGAACCCGCTCGGCAATCTTGTAGGCTTGAATTATGGAATCAAATACCTCCTGGTTGCTTTCACAATAGATTTGCAACCATCCTGTATCTCGCTGGGAGAGGCTGTCGTTCTGGTCGGTCCATATGGACCAACCGGGTGCCATAGAGCGATTGATATTAGCCATTACAATGGGGAGCCTTGCCCCCGCCGCCCAGTGGAGAAGCTCATGCATCAGAGTCAACCCGTGCGAAGAGGTAGCAGTGAAAGTGCGGGCTCCTGCCTGTTCTGCCGCAATGCATGCGGCCATTGCCGAATGCTCCGATTCGACATTGATATATCTTGCCTTGAGTTTCCCCTGGGCGCACATTTTAGAAAGCTCTTCCACCACCTGAGTCTGAGGGGTTATAGGGTAAGCTGCAATTACCTCCACCCGGGACAATAAAGCTCCATAGGATACGGCGTGGTTTCCCATCAGTATTTTCTTCATTTTACTACCCCCTCATAAGACATAGCATTGCGGGGACATTCATGGACACAAATGAGGCATCCTTTGCAATAGTCGTAGTTTATCCTGTATCCTTTGCTATCTTTCCGGCGACTGATAGCCAGGTCAGGGCAGTAGATGTAGCAGTTATCGCACTGAGTGCAAACCCCACAATGGAAACACCTTTCTGCCTCCTGAACGGCTATTTCATCTTTTATTATGGCTCCTTCAGCGAACATTTCGGGATTGAGGAAGCGTGGCTTTTCCTCAAAGTAGTCAAGGTTAAGCTCATCAAAGCTCACTACTTTGTTGACCCATTTGACCGCACCGGTGATATAGCTCCTCATAGAGACCGATTCCCCTTCGCCCACCTTTACCAGCTCAAGCTTCTTCTTTATATCCTCTCCTTTGAGATATGAGTCAATAGCCATTGCCGCCCGCTTTCCGGAGCCAACCTCATGGTTTATAGCTCTGGGGATAAAGGTGATGTCACCACAGGCGAACACTCCCTTTTCATGGGTAGCACCCATAGGGTCGGTCATTATGCGAGGGGTGGACCTTACCTCCTTTTCGGGAATATCCCGCTCACCAACAATGGCTATCCCTCCTTCCAGCTTCACCCCCCATTTCACCCCAGTAGCTTCCAGAAACTCCAATCCTGAGAGGACAGCTTTTTCCTTGTCGGCTTTGAGGATTTTGCTTTTCTGGTCGCCGGTGGCCAGCAATATGGCCTGGTATTCTCGCTGTAAGCTTTCCAACGATATATCATCCCCCACTTTAGTCCCGACCCTTACCTTAATTCCCCTTTTGGTTATCCTTTCTATTTCAGCTTCCACCACCTCCACGGGAAGACGCTCCGGGGAGTATTTTTTTATTAAAGAGCCACCCAGTTGGCTTGAAGCTTCGAAGATGGTTATATAATAGCCCATATTTGCCAGGTGATAGGCAGAGGTAAGTCCAGCGGGTCCGCTGCCGATGATGGCTATTCTCTCCTTTTTACGCTCAGTGGAGGTGAGGATTGGTGCCCCTTCCTTTATCCCATAGTCTCCCAGAAACCTCTCTGCTGAGTTGATGCTCAGGGGCTGGTCGAACTTGCCGCGGTTGCAGGCTTTCTCACAGGGGTGGTAGCATATGCGTCCGCAGATAGCCGGAAAGGGATTCTCGCTGAGGAGAAGTTGAAGTGCTTCAAGAAAATCCCCTTTGCCCACCAGGGAGAGCCATCCCTCAATGTCCTCCCCTGCCGGACAGCCGGCATTGCAAGGTGGGGTTCTGTTCTGATAGATAGGCTGGACATACTTCCAGGTTCCGGTTTTGTTGTAAAGGGTGTTGGCTACCGACATAGGAACCGGAGGCATCTCCTTTTCCGAACGGTAGATAACCACCTTTATCTCATCTTCGTCTTTTTCCTTCATAGCTTACCTCTTATCAGATAATAATGGTTATTCACTTTTTGACAATGAGGCTCTGCTTCCTGAGTCTCTTTTTCTGCTCATCCATGTAAGAGCGGCGAAGCCAGAGGGGAAACATAACCCTTTAAGAGAATATGTCAAAAACCACCCTTTGCAGCGGGGAAGGGCTCCTCTTTCCTATTTATGCCAAAGTTCTGAGATGCGAGAGGGACCCCTTCTGGAAGATTAGCCCTTGAGGTGGGGCATCTCTAATATTTTACTTGGTGGTATGCATCTTCCACTGCTTGAACATTACGCTCTTGTGCAGCGGGGACCTCTTCCCGAACCGCTTCCAGAAGGGAGGAGAGACGAAATAATCCTGTTGTTTTGCAGAAGGCACCCAATATGGCGGTATTGACTATGGGGTTAGCTTTAGAGCCTAAGCCATGTTTCAAGGCGATGCTATGGGCATCTACCGTGGCTACCCGATATTTCTTTAGTAGGGAATTGAAATGGCTTGGTTCCTTATCACTATTGATTATCACCCATCCCTTCTCTTTTAAACCTTCGGTTATGTTTATTGCTTCAATAAGGGAAGGGTCTAATATAACCACATGGTCAGGATTATATATTTTGCAGCGCAAGAAAATAACTTTGTTGTCTATTCTGGTGTAAGCAGTAACAGGAGCTCCCCTCCTTTCTACCCCGAAATTGGGGAACGATTGCACATATTTCCCCTCTTTGAATATGGTTACAGCTAATATCTTGGAAGCTACGACTGCCCCCTGACCACCTCTGCCATGGATTCTGACCTCAATCATCCCTTCTCGAGCTCCTATAGAGTTGTTGGTTATATGCTCAAATCTTGGGGTGCTTCTTCAATTTTCGCAGAGAAGCTCTTGGCTTCTATATTTCAGACAGAAGGCTATACCGCAACTACGCTTTTTACTTCGGGCACATCTTTTTTAATAGCCCTCTCCACTCCTTGCTGGATGGTCATTTGTGCCATAGGGCATCCCTTACAAGCCCCCAGTAGCTTCACCTTGACTATTCCATCCTGCACTTCGACCAGCTCAATATCACCGCCATCGGCTTGAAGGTATTGCCTGATCTTCTCAATCGCTTTTTCTACCTTCTCCTTCAAATTTTACTCCTTTGGCTAAGTTAATCAATAATTATTGTTTCGACGCATAGAAATAACCTCTATGCTTTCTTTCAGGCACTGATGGCCTTCGAGGAAGAAGTTAATGGCTCTCTCCACTAACTCCGCCTCTACCTTGGTGTTGCGGCACGGTCCCTCGGGTCGACGGTTTACAATCCCCAATACAGGCAGTGCTGATTCAAGTATCCCTTTTTCCAGCTCCTCTTCGCAGGCAACAGCTACAATTGCTCGGTAGTTCCCCCTGTTTGCCACAGCCAGAGCTAATTGCCCCCCATCCACCACAAAGGCTGGTATCTGGTATTTCTTTCTTATTTGCGCCAACTGACAGATGTCGCATCGACCACAGCCTTCGCAGAGCTCAAGGTCATCGGAGATTTTCTGTTGGCACTCATTATACTGCAGACAATGGGGAAGTAGCAATAAAAGCTCTTCCGCAGGTACCTTAACTTTATAGCGGCTTACCAACCTGTTATTAGCTCTAATGAAGAGGGATTGGAGCTTTGGCTTTGGTATTCGCAGAAGCCCCCTCATTCCGATTATCAGCCGGAAAAGGAGCTTATTTAACCCGACGATAACCCTCACCCCGATCCTCTTCTTATGTTTCATCTCATCAAAGCGAGAGAGGATATGTTAACAGATCCCCCTCCCTTCTGCCGGCAGCCTTACATTAGGCTTGCATCATTGAACCCTCAGGAACTTTCAGCCTCCGAGAGGTTCATCTTGTTTACGGTTAATCCCGAAAGAAGCTTGGGGAAGAAATCGGTCGACTTCTGGGGCATCCGTTCTCCGAGCTCTGCCACCTCCTTCACATTATGGACCTTAGTCGGGTGGAGGAAGAAGACGAGCTGGTATTTATCATCCTTCTTAACCTTTTCTATGGCGGAGTTTTTGTATCTTTCATAGGTGACATTGGTCTGCAGCTCCAGTGCCCTGGCGTCTATTCCTAACAGTTTATCCATTAAAATGACGTGAAGAATAGAGACATCGAGACGCTTCCAGGCCGCTGGTCGCTCCTCTTTGACCAGCTCATCCATAATAGCCTCATCTTTTAGGCTTAAAAGATAGAACCTGTCCGCCTTGCGGGCAAAGAGACCGAAAAGGTGCTCCTTGTCCCCTCTCTTCTCCATCTCCTGGAATAGCCTCTCTTTAGCTTTCTCCTCACCCTGAGGCTGATAGGGGAATTCCTCCACTCGGAAGTAGCGCTTGGTCTGCTCTATGTAAGAGGAGAGGTTGAAACCCTGGAGGCTGTGAATAAGGCGGTGAGTGGGGAGGATAGCCAGGCCCGGCTCTTCAATATTTACAAGGGTCACCATTCGGTTCTCGTAGCTCTCGTTTCCTATCGGCTTCAACCCTTTCTTACGCATCTCTTCGGCATAGTTGACTGCTGTCTCATAGCGATGATGCCCATCGGCGATGAAGAGCACCTTGTCTGCCAGTGACTCTTGAACCTGACGGATGGTTTCGGGGTCGCTTACTCTCCACACCTTATGCATTGCGCCAAAGTCATCCGCCGCCTGCAGAAAAGGGGGCTCCTTTTCCATGAAGGGTTGCAGCAGCTGGCTGATTCTGCATTGGGGGTCTGAATAGAGCATGAAAATATGACCGAAGTTAGCCCCGGTGGCCCTCATCAGGTTCAGTCGGTCTGCTTTGGGGGCGGCAAGGGTCCTTTCGTGAGCTCTTACCCCCGTCCCATAAGGCTCCAGATGGGTTAAGACTATCAACCCCCGCCGGACCTTTAACTGTCCTTCAATCTCATACTCTTGATTATATGCGTAGATGGATAGCTCTTTGCCTCTGACTAGTATTCCTTCGTCTATCCATCTCTGGAGGTAATCTTTAGCCCGCGTGTATTTGCTATTCGACTCGTCATCCCCATCTTGGTCTTTACCCTTGATGATGCGAACAAAATTATAAGG
>NJBL01000069.1 GCA_005223145.1 bacterium (candidate division B38) B3_B38
CATTCGGAGCGGTGAACAGCCAGGGTGAGGTTCATCTGGCGGTGGGTGATGTCGATGCCGACAGCCTGGATGAGATTGCCGCCGGTCAGGGTGAGGGGGCAAAGTCCTGGGTGAAGTTCTTTGAGGTGGACGGCTCCATTATCGACTCCTTCAAAGCCTTCGGAGCAGCCAATACCAACGGTGAGCTCCATCTGGCCATAGGGAACTTTGATGCTGATAGCTCCGATAACGAGATAGCCATAGCCCAGGGAGAAGGTGGTCAGTCGTGGGTCAAGGTCTTTGAGACTGATGGCACCCTCCTCACCAGCTTCAAAGCCTTTGGTGCGGCCAATGCTCAGGGTGAGGTTCATCTGGCAGCCGGCGACCTCGAGAACTCTGATGGGATTGACGAGATAGTAGCCGGTATGGGAGAGGGGGGCAGCTCAGTGGTGAAGATATTCAACTATGATGGAACCGTTATCCGCTCCTTCAAGGCATTTGAGTCTGCTGATAACCCCGGCGGTGAGGTGCGTCTGGCGGTGGGCAACTTTGATGCCGATGCTGATCTGGAGATAGCCGTAACTACAGGCTACAACGGGGGAAACAAAGTCCGGCTGTTTGACAAGGGCGGCAGCTTAATCGGGGAATTTACCGCTTTTGGGTTTGGCGGCAACACCAACGGTGATGTGCAGATAGCCACGGCTGATATAGATAACGACGGCATTGATGAGATAATCTGCGGTCATGGTGAGGGAGGGAGTTCCGTGGTCAAAGTCTTTAAGCCCGATGGCACCGTCATCCGCAGCTTCAAAGCCTTCGGTGGGGTAAACGCCCAGGGCGAGGTGCACTTAGGCAAGAGCAACTACTGATAGTCTTGCTTTTAGTATGGTAAAGAGGTAGTTTCTGGAAGAAGGTCTATAAGCCTAACGGACTCCTCCGCCACAAAAATAGATTTTTAAAGATGCCAATACTACTGTAGAAGTTCAGGTGGATAGTGGATAACCTCTATTAATCAATCTAAAATATATGGAGGTTATTGAGTTTCGCAGTGATAAGGTTTCACCAGACCGGTTGATATTAAGAGGTGGTCTTCAGGATTAAGGGGTAATTGATACAGGCGGAATTAGCAGTTGACAGAAAAAAGCTTGCAAACTAAAGAAAAAGCTGGTATAATATAGCAAAAGTTTAAGCAGGAGACATGGGCTATGAAATTTAAGCTCTTTACCTGTGGGCTTCTCTTGATGGCTCTTTTCTGCTTTTCGGGGTTGATCAGTGCCGATACCATCTACCTCAAAAGCGGTAGGGAAATACAGACATCCTGGGTGGAGGTTAAGGGGGACAAGGTTCAGTTCTTAAAGTATGGGGGAATAGTGAGCATCCCCTTAGGCAAGGTGGAGCGGATAGTATCCGACCTCTTTGAGGAGAAGAGCATTGACCATACAGCCAGCGATCAGGAGATGGCCGAACAGGTTGCTCCTCCACCGGAGGAAGCTCTTCCTGAAGAAGAGGAGGAAGAAATTCCCGAGGAAGAGATGCTCAAGCGCACCCCTCAATACTGGATTGAAAGGCGCGAGTTTCTGAACGAGCAAATAAGGGCAAAAGAGGAGGAGATCTGGCAGTTGCAGATAACTGTGCATGGAGCTATAGCTACTGGTATTAGCACCATTCCCTTAGCTGAGAAAATTATGCAGCTGGAAGAGGAGATAGCCCTGATAAATGAGGAATTGGCAAACCTGGAGTTCGAGGCAAGGAGGTATGGAATCAGACCGGGGGAACTCAGAGGAACACCTCCGCCTCGATAACCCTGACGAGAAGCCCTTATAGAAAACCAGCCATTTAATCCCTTCTCGCAGAGGGCTTTGTTTTTCTGTCATTCTCTTGTTCCCAAAAAGTTTTTATAGGGTCATTTTTTTGACTTCGTTTACACAATTAACCATTAAACTGAGTGGAGGTAATAAAAATGAGTCCGATTATTAATTACCGGCAAGGGGCGGTCTGCTTGCTGCTGTGCGTATCCCTTATTTTTCTTGAAGCTGGGCTGGTATGGGGGAATGAGGGGGTCCCTCACCGAAAGCTGGAGGATTATAACTGGATGGAGTTCAAGAAGACGGTCCCCTCTAAGGTAGATACTGTTCTGCTGGTGACCGGCACCCTGGAAGCCCACGGTGTGGGATACAACGGAGCGGACTTCACTGTACCTTATCATCTCTGCCAGCTCATCGGCGAGGAGGTCAACGGCATTATTGCCCCTTATATTCCTTACGGAAGGACCGTATCTTTAGCACCTTATCCAGGGGGATTTGGTATATCGGAGGAGGTTTTCAAGGGCTATGTCAAGGATGTCATAGAGGGATTGGCTGCTATGGGGTTCAAAAATATCATCATAATCAACGGGCACGGTCCCAACCGCCAGCCAACGGATGAGGCGGCTACCGAGGTTGCCTTAGCCCGAAATGTTCGCTGCCTGGTGATTGACTGGTGGAGCTATACCGCCGACATCACCAAAGAGGTGTTCGGGGAGGATGGGGGTCATGCCGGGGTAAACGAGAACGCTGCCATGCTGGCGGTCGCCCCTTCACTGATTCATAAGGAGCTATACTCTAAAGGGCTTGCTTCCCCTCTTGACTCCAGCTATACCGCAATTCCCTCTCCATCCACCATATTACTCTACAAAGCTGGCGAGGGTTATCCCAATTTCGACCTCCACCAGGCCGAACTCTACCTGAACAAGGTGGCTGAGAAGTTGGCGAAGCTCATCAAAGACACCATCAGGCGATGGGATGAAGCCAGCTTCTAATTCCTTGTCTAAAGGCTAACTTAACTTAGCGAGGAGTCGGTACCTTGATAGGAAAGTGTCTTTATCCAGAGGAGGAGAGGAGTAGTTTATAAAAGGGGTTGATTTTGCTTACAAATTAGGCTATATTTACACTATTATTGGTGAAGAAGAGAATTCTGTCTGGATTTTGACGAGGTGAGGGCTTTTTCCCTTTCAGCAAATGGAATGGTTTAAAAAGAAGAGGAAACCGAGAGAGCCGATCGGAGAACGGCGGCTTAAGGTCCCTGATGGGCTATGGCTGAAGTGTGAAAACTGCCAGGCTATAGTTTACAAAGAGGAGATTCTTCGTAATTCCAAGGTATGCCCCAAGTGTAACTATCATTTTCGCATCTCGGCTCAAGATAGACTGCGGGCTCTATTCGACGATGGGAAATATGAAATAATCGATGACAATATCCGCTCCTGCGACCCCCTGATGTTCAAGGACACCAAGAAATACAAGGAGAGGTTGAAAGAGAGCGAGGAGAAGACAGGTTTCAGCGAGGCGGTGGTGACGGCTGTGGGTGAAGTGGGAAAGATACCCGTCATCATCTCTGCTATGGAGTACAACTTCATGGGAGGAAGCATGGGCTCGGTAGTAGGAGAGAAGATAACCCGGGCTATTGAGTTAGCGCTGGAAAGGAGGATGCCTCTCATAGTGGTGTGCTCCTCAGGGGGAGCACGGATGCAGGAGGGAGTCTTCTCTCTGATGCAGATGGCAAAAATCAGTTCTGCATTAGCCCGGCTGGATGAAGCAGGCATCCCTTATATTTCGATTCTGGCAGATCCCACCACCGGTGGAGTAGCTGCCAGCTTTGGCATGCTGGGAGACCTGAACATCTCCGAGCCTAAAGCCCTTGTAGGGTTCGCCGGTCCCCGAGTTATTGAGCAGACCATCCACCAGGAGCTCCCTCCGGGGTTTCAGCGGGCTGAGTTCTTGCTGGAACACGGTATGATAGACATGATAGTTGAACGGAAGGAGCTGAAGAGTGTTCTGGTCAATTGTCTCCGATTTATGACCCCGAACCAATAAAAAGGGATTGACAGTGGCTTCCCTTGTCTTCCTTTTTTCCATTAAAATGCATTTTTTCCGGAAGAGCGGTCAAAAGTCATCATTCATCCCGTAGTTCTGTTTAACTGATTTAAGAAGGGGTATCAAGAAAGTCAATGGAGCCAGGATGTAGTTAGCCTCCCTTTTACTTTACAGGAGCATGGATTACCCTCAGGCAATTGATTACCTTTATGGGCTTCGACAATTCGGCATCCGGCTGGGGCTGGATGCCATTACCACTCTCCTCTCATCCCTCGGCAATCCTCACCGCAGTTACCCATCTATCTTGATAGCGGGAACCAACGGCAAGGGTTCTACCGCAGCGATGCTATCCTCTATTCTTTGCGAAGCTGGCTACCGCGTTGGGCTTTACTCCTCTCCCCATCTGGTAAACCTTGAAGAGCGGATAGTGATTGACCAGAGGCAGATCTCCCCGGCTGAGGTTGCCGAGCTCGCAGGTCATCTGAAAGAGGTCATTAATGACCTTATGGCTAAAGGTAAGCTTAGCCATTGTCCTACCTTTTTCGAGGTGCTGACAGCTCTTGCTTTTATCTACTTCTATCAGCAGAGAGTTGATATAGCGGTGCTGGAGGTGGGACTGGGTGGCCGATACGATGCCACCAATGTAGTTGAGCCATTGGTGTCGGTTATAACCTCTGTGAGCAAAGACCATAAAGAGCATCTGGGTTCCACCGTGGAGCAGATAGCCTGGGAAAAAGCGGGGATAATCAAGCGGAGGGGGCGAGTAGTGGCAGCTTGCCGCTCCCCCATTGCCCTCAGGGTGTTAGAAAAGGTATGCCAGCATCAAGGCGCCCGGCTATGGCAACCCAAGAAGGAGGTTTCTTTCCATATAAGGGATATGCGAATTTTCCCCACATTTGATCTGGAAACAAAAAAGGAGTTCTATGGAAGTTTAAGACTTGGTTTAGCTGGTGAGCACCAAATTTTGAACGCCTCCACCGCGGTGCTGGCCGCCGAGCTCATCAGGGAAATGGGTTATGCAGTTCCACACCACTCGGTTAAAGCAGGGTTAGCTAAGGTAAGGTTTCCCGGAAGGCTGGAGATTGTCACCCAGAGTCCCCTCCTGATACTTGACGGCGCTCACAATCCTGAGGCGATGGGTTGGTTGAGGAGGTTTCTCCGCCGGTACTTCCCCGAAGGGTTAAATCTGATATTCGCTATTATGAGAAATAAGGAGATAGAGAAGGTGATGAGGATTATCCTTCCCTTAGCTCGCCGGGTAATTTTGCCCCGATTGAAGGTAGACAGGGGGGCTGAGCCAGCGAATTTGCTCTCATTGGCAAGGAAGTATCAATGTCATATTACCGCAGTGGACAGCGTTGCTGAGGCTATGGAGATGGTCAGCGACCGGGTGGAAGGAGAGGCGGTGTGCGCTACCGGCTCCTTTTACCTGGTGGGTGAGATAAAAGAGATTTTGAATAGCACATAATGACTGTTCTCGCCAGCCGCAAGCCTTTCATATTCCCAAACGCTTCAATCGTTGTGTCAAATATTATCTTGAAAAATATGTATTATTATGATATTTATAGTCTTACTTAATCTGATGGTATAAATAATGCGTCGAAACAGGCTCTATAAGGCAATTCTCATCAGTATCTTTGCGCTGTGGTTCCCTCTTTTGCCTTCGTTTCTCCAGGGGGAGGAGGAAGGAAATAATCCTTCCGCCCTTCAAAACGAACAGAAAAAGAAGCAGAAGGTTAATCCCTCGCAGAGTGTTCAGCAGAAGCTCCCCTCCGATCTTAACATCAGAGCCGATCACATTGAGCAGGTTGACAAGGAGCACCGTTTAGCCTCAGGCTATGTAGATATAACATACCGGGACATCCGCCTGCAAGCTGACAAGACAAGTTACAATATCTTTACCCTGGAGTTCACCGCTGAGGGAAATACCGTCCTCGAGCAGAAGGATATGAAGATTGCCGGTGATAAGATGGTATTCAATATGAAAGCCAGAACCGGTATGTTTTATAACGCTCGGCTCACGGTCAAGGATGAGTTCATTATTGAGGCAGAAAAGATTGAAAAAATTGGAGAGGATAAGTTCAGGGTGAACAATGTGGTCTTCACCTCCTGCACCCAGCCCACCCCCCATTGGAGTATCTCCTGTGGGGAAGCTACCATCCATATCGACCACTACATCACCCTGCGGGGACCCACCCTGAAGATTAAAAATATACCAGTTTTTTATTTTCCCTACCTTAAATGGCCTCTCAAGAGGGAGCGCTCTACCGGGTTTCTCCTGCCCAACATCGGCAGCTCCACTCTACGAGGTATGATTGTAAGCAACGCCTTCTTCTGGGCTATCAACCGCAGCATGGACGCCACTTTCTTCCTTGATTACAATTCCAAATTAGGCTGGGGTAGGGGGGCGCAATACCGCTACATTCTCGATGAGAGGAGCCAGGGGAATGCCTACGGCTATTATCTCACGGACAGGAATACCGGGAGCAAAAGATATAACTTCAAGCTCTTCCATAACCAAAAGATGGGATGGGGATTTCGGGCAGGTGCTTCGGTCGATTATCTGAGCGACCTTGGTTTTCGGCAGGACTTTGAAAGGGATTTCAGCATCACCTCGTCCCGTTCTATCAGGTCGGGGGGTTTTCTGAACTGGAGCCGCTCTTACTATAGCTTCAGTCTTCAGGCCAGCGAACATCAGACCCATTTTATCAGAAGCGACCAAGACGGCGAGCTTCAGACCGACTTTATCACCAGAAACTATGTGACCATGCGGAATCTTCCTTCTGTGACCTTCAGCGGTAGGAGCCAGAGGCTGGGAGGAAGCCCTTTTTACTTCTCCTTTGAGACCTCTTTCCTCAGACCGAACCGAATTGAGTTCAAAAAAGGCATCGAAAAGGAAACAAGTTACTCGCGGAGGATAGACCTATATCCTCAGATAAGCGCACCTTTCACTGGATTGAAATGGCTTACCATTACCCCTTCCTTTGGGTTTCGGGAAACCATTTACGACAAGCAAAAAGACCCTGTGAGCAAACAGCTACAGATATTGGATGGCACCTTACACCGCCGCTATTATCAATTCGCTGTCTCCATCATTGGTCCGGTATTTACCAAGATCTTTGATACCCCTGATAACAGCTATTCCTCTAAGTTCAAGCATATAATCGAGCCGCGCATCAGCTACAATTATGTGTCGGAGGTCACCAATCAGGATAGAGTCATCCTTTACGATGCTGACGATTTTAGCTTCCCCTTCAATGAAGTTCGCTTTTCCCTGATAAACCGTTTTTTAGCCAAAAGGAGGGACCCCTCCACCGGTCAGTTAGTCCCATGGGAGTTTTTGACTCTGGAGGTATATCAGTTTTATTCCCTCGACCCCACCCTGGGGACCTCCTTTGGCAGAAACTACAACAAGCTCAGAGGTGTGGTCATTGGAACCAAGGAGATTCATGCATTCTCCCCTTTGCAAACCAGGGTGAGCTTCAATCCCCATCCCCAGTATCAGATTAGCACAAGATTAATCTACAACCTCTACCAGAGAAAGTTCCAGAGCGTAGGAATAAACGGCTACTTCCAGCATGAGGATAAAATAGGCTTGAGCGCCTCGTACTATCGGTCTCTTCCCATTGAAGATGGGATACGCCCTGGTCACATTGTAGGCACCAATGGGTGGTTTAATCTGCAGAAGAAGAGGTGGGAATTTACTTATTCCTTCAACTATAACTTTCAGCTTAACCGTCTCCTTCAAGGAGGTGTCGGAGTGAAATACAACACCCAGTGTTGTGGCTTTCTTTTTAAATTCACTCGCTTCGACTTCTTCTATCGTCAGGTAACCGAGTTCAGGATTATGGTTGACTTAAAAAATGTTGGCTCGTTAGCCAACTTTTTTTAAAGGAATGATAGAGCTATGAAAGGATTGATATTAAGCGGGGGTAAGGGGGTCAGGCTGCGCCCCATTACCTTTACCAATGCCAAGCAGCTGGTCCCGGTAGCCAACAAGCCGGTGCTATTCTACGGGCTGGAAGCGATAGCAGAGGCGGGTATTGAGGAGGTGGGGATTGTGGTTGGAGAGACCAAGGAGGAGATTAAAGCGGCAGTGGAGGATGGTTCTCGTTGGGGACTGAAGGTGACTTATATCGACCAGCCCGAGCCCCTCGGTCTGGCTCATGCGGTGAAGGTATCCGAGTGGTATTTAAAGAACGAGCCCTTTGTAATGTATCTTGGCGATAACCTGATCAAAGGTGGCATAGCTGACCTGGTGCAGGAGTTTCGCTCTAAAAGGCCAAACGCCCAGATATTATTAGCCCATGTAGAGGACCCGGGACGCTTTGGGGTGGCTGAATTGCACGATGGCAGGGTAGTAAAGCTCACCGAGAAGCCCAAAGCTCCCAAAAGCGACCTGGCGCTGGTGGGAGTCTATATGTTTGACCACCATATATTTGAAGCGGTGAAGAGCATCAAACCCTCCAGGAGGGACGAACTCGAGATCACCGATGCCATCCAGTATATGATAGATAAAGGGTTCAATGTTCAGCCTTATATTATCCAGGGATGGTGGAAGGATACCGGCAAGCTGGAGGACATGCTGGAAGCCAACAGAATAGTCCTCGACAACCTCAAGAGGCGGATTGAGGGGACGGTAGACAAAACCTCCCGGCTCGAAGGGAAGGTTGTGGTCGAAAAAGGGGCAGAAGTCAGAAAGAGTGTCATTCGGGGACCGGTTATTATCGGCTCTAAAACACTGATTGAAAATTCTTTTATCGGTCCTTTTACCTCCATCCACGACGAGGTAGAGATAAAGAATAGCGAAATAGAGTACAGCATTATCCTGAAGAACAGCTCTATTATTAATATTAAGAACCGCATCTCAGGGAGCCTGATCGGAAAGAATGTCCGCATCTACCAGGCTCCCTCCAAGCCTAAAGCTTATCGCTTTATGTTAGGCGATAACAGTGAGGCGGGCATCCGGGAGGCGTGAGTGGAAAGATGATTCAAGGGGTAAAGGTTAAGAAATTGAGGGTCATCCCCGATGAGCGGGGAAGGCTAACGGAGCTGCTCCGATGCGACGATTCGGAGTTTTTCATCAAATTCGGGCAGATATATTGCACTACTACTTATCCCGGGGTGGTCAAAGGATGGCATCTCCACCGGGTGCAGGTGGATAACATAGTCTGCATCAGCGGGATGTTGAAATTGGTGCTCTACGATCCCCGCGAGGACTCGTCCACCCGGGGGGAGATAAACGAGTTCTTTATAGGTGTTCATAATCCGGTGCTGGTGCAAATCCCCAACAATGTCTTTCACGGATGGAAATGCGTCAGCGAGACCGAGGTAATTGTGGCTAACTGCCCCACAGAGCCTTACAACTACGATAACCCTGACCAGATAAATGTCGACCCTCACAGCGGGCAGATCCCCTACGATTGGACACGCAAAGACCGCTAAAGGAAGGAGGTAAGGGAACTTGACCAGATACCTGATAACCGGTGGAGCTGGTTTTATGGGGAGCAACTTCGTCCACTTTCTCCTCAACACCTACCGTGATATCAAGGTTACCAATCTCGATAAGCTCACCTATGCCGGAAACCTGGAGAACCTTAGAGATGTGGAAAACGACTCCCGATACCATTTCGTTAAGGGGGATATTTGCGACCAGCAGGTAGTGGAGCCTTTGATCAAGGAGAGCGATGTGGTGGTGAGCTTTGCCGCCGAGACCCATGTTGACCGCTCCATCATAGAAGCTGGTTCCTTCGTCCTCACTGATGTCTATGGTTCTTATATCTTGCTCCATGCGGCTCGGAAGTATGGCATCGATAGATTCATCCAGATCTCCACCGATGAGGTATACGGAAGCATAAAGGAGGGCTCCTTCTCCGAAAGCGACCCCCTACACCCCAGTAATCCTTACTCTGCCAGCAAGGCGGGAGGGGAGAACCTCGTTTATTCCTTTTATAAGACTTATAGTATGCCAATTATAATCACCAGAGCCACCAACAACTTTGGTCCTTATCAGTATCCGGAGAAGGTCATCCCCTTGTTCATAACTAATGCCCTCGATGACCTTCAATTGCCTCTCTACGGCGATGGGATGCAGGTCAGGGATTGGCTCTATGTCGAAGACCACTCTCTTGCTCTCGACTTTATCATAAGGGAAGGCAAAGTAGGGGAGGTGTATAACATTGCTGGAGGCAATGAGATAGTCAATCTGGAGCTGACCCACCAGATCCTCGCCATTTTAGGAAAGCCCACCTCCCTTATTAATCATGTGGAGGACCGTCCGGGGCACGACCGCCGCTACTCCCTCAACTGCGAGAAGCTAAAAAGCCTGGGTTGGAACCCGAAGTATTCCTTCCCTCAGGCTCTGCGCTCCACCGTCCAGTGGTATTTGAATAATCAGCAATGGTGGAGGAAAATCAAGGAGAGGGACGAGAAATACAAATCATATTATAGACAACAATATGGCAAGATTTGAGCGACCCCTGGTGATGGGGCACAAGGGTATGCTGGGAAGTCAGCTATACCTCATCTTAAGGAAGCTCTATCCCGCTACCATCGGTCTGGACATAGAGGAGATCGACATTACCGACCAGAAGCAGGTGGAGGATGTCCTCTCCCATTTCAGACCGGATGTGATTATTAACTGTGCTGCTTATACAAGGGTTGACGACTGTGAGAGCAACCGGGAGTTGGCCTTTCGAGTTAACGGCGAAGGTCCCCGCTACCTGGCTCAGGTAGCTGCCAGGCTGAACGCCAGGCTGGTACATATGAGCACTGATTATATCTTTGATGGCAGGAAGAGAAGCCCTTACCTCGAGGAAGACCAGCCCCGCCCCATCTCCGTCTACGGGGAGTCCAAGCTCCGGGGGGACGAAGCGGTGCGGGAAACTCTAAATGATTATCTCCTTGTCAGAACCTCCTGGCTCTTTGGGGTGAAGGGACCCAATTTTGTCTACGCCATCCTCTCCCAGGCAAGGGAGGGTAAGACCTTAAAGGTGGTCAACGACCAGGTGGGCTCTCCCACCTATGCAGTCGATTTAGCTCGAACTATCGTTAAACTATTAGAGCTCAATTGCCAGGGGATTATCAACTTTTGCAATTATGGTTACTGCTCGTGGTTTGATTTCGCCAGAGCTATCCTCAGGCTCAAGGGAATGAGCCAGGTGGAGGTGCAGCCGATAACCAGCCAGCAGCTGAACTGCCCCGCCAGGAGACCTCGTTTCTCCGTCCTCAGTCTATCCAGGATAAAATCGGTCCTGGGTGCCTACCCCCGACCCTGGGAGGCAGCTCTGGCAGAGCTTTTATCCATTGCTAACTGATGGTAGTTAACCTTGTCCATTAGTCCAAAACAGAGGAGGTAGAACTTGAGAGTTCTAATCACTGGAATCACCGGTTTTGTGGGAAGCCATCTGGCAGATTATATCCTTCGGGAAAAGCAGGAGGTTGAGGTTTACGGCATAAAGCGATGGAGGAGCCGAACCGAGAATATTGAGCATATTAAGGATAAGCTCCACATTCTGGAATGCGATTTGAGGGATAACTTCTCAGTAAAGCAGCTGCTGGAAACCATCCATCCCGACAAGATTTTCCACCTCGCTGCTCAGAGCTTTGTCCCCACCTCCTGGAATGCCCCCGCCGAATCCCTCACTACTAACATTTTAGGAGAGCTGAACATCTTTGAAGGGCTTCGCGCCCTTAAGATAAATCCCTGGATTCAGATCGCTTGCTCCAGCGAGGAGTACGGGATGGTCTACCCTAACGAGCTCCCCATCAAGGAGACAAACCCCCTGCGCCCCCTGAGCCCTTATGCGGTGAGCAAGACCGGTCAGGATTATCTGGGTTATCAATACTATATGAGCTACGGACTGAATATCGTCCGCACCAGGGCCTTCAACCATACGGGTCCCCGAAGAGCCGAGGTGTTCGTCTGCTCCGATTTCGCCAGGCAGATTGTTGAGGTGGAGAAGGGGAAGCGGAAGCCGGTGATCTGGGTGGGGAATCTGGAAGCTCACCGCGATTTCACCGATGTGCGGGATACCGTGCGAGCTTACTGGCTCTCTCTGGAGAAATGCCAGCCAGGAGATGTTTATAATATATGCAGTGGTAAATCTTTCAGCATAAAGGAAGTTCTCGACCTCCTTCTCTCCATGACCAAAGTAAACATTGAGGTAAAGCAAGACCCTCGCAGGCTTCGTCCCTCGGATGTTCCCGTGCTGCAAGGAGACCCCACCAAGTTCAAAAAAGCCACTGCTTGGGAGCCTACCATACCCTTCACTCAGACCCTCCACGACCTCCTGGAGTTCTGGAGGGAGAGGGTCTGAAAATATTATCCCTATTATGCCTATGCGTGCCCTTATAACTGGAATAGCAGGCTTCGCCGGCAGCCACCTTGCTGAGCTGCTGCTCAAGCGTCGGTTCAAGGTGAGCGGGATTGATTATCCCGGTTCTTCCCTCAATAACCTGAGTTCCTGCCTTGATAAGGTTAAGCTCTATCAGGTTGACCTGAACAACTTCCCCCTCCTCAAGGAGGCGGTGAGTGACTGCCAGCCCGACCTTCTCTTCCACCTGGCAGCTGTCAGCAGTGTGCAAGATTCCTGGGAGAACCGGGAGCTGACCCTCCGCACCAATATCATCGGAACGATGAATCTGATGGAATCCTGCCGCCACCTCACCCATCTGCCCAGGATTCTTCTGGTGAGCTCCTCCGAAGTCTACGGCGCGGTGGATGAGGAGAAGCAGCCCATTACGGAGGAGACTCCCCTCCAACCCCGAAGCCCCTATGCAGTCAGCAAAGCCGCCCTGGAGTTGCTGGGGCTCCAATACCTCCATAGCGAAAATTACCCCATCTACCTGGTGCGACCCTTCAACCACACCGGTCCCCGCCAGTTGGATAGCTTCGTCTGCTCCTCCTTTGCCCGGCAGATAAGCGAGATAGACAAGGGTCTGCGGGAGCCTGTGCTGAGGGTGGGTGACCTCTCTGTGCGCCGCGACTTCTCCGATGTGCGAGATATGGTAAGAGGATACCTGATGGTAGTGGAAAAGGGGAAAGTGGGGAGGGTGTATAATCTGTGCGCCGGCAAGGCCTACTCCATCCAAAAGGTGGTGGATATTCTTCTGAGCCTATCTTCATCTAAAATAAAAGTGCTGCAAGACCCCTCCCGTCTTCGGGTGGGTGAAATCCCCCTAAGCTACGGCGACCATTCTCGGGTCAGACGCGAGGTGGGCTGGGAACCGACAATCACACTTAATAAAACCCTTAAGGATACCCTCAACTACTGGCGGGGAAGTGTGGGAAATACCTGACCTTAAGAAAATGAACAGATGAGAGTTATGCTACCTCTGGTGATAACAGAGGGATAAAGGGGTTAGAAATATTTTTTTCTGGTTGATGCAAAAAATTCTTTACTTAATCTGCGCTGAATAGTATATAATATATATATAAAGGCGAGAAGGGGAAAATTTCCTCATACGATGAGGAGGATTTTATTACTCTTTGGCTGGAAAAAGGTTGTTAATCTGAAGCCCATTATATTGAAGGTTGAGTTATAGTGTTCAAGGGCAAGAATACTATTTCTGGACAAGAGGAGAAGGCTCTTCCTATGCTACTCTTTGGTTTAGATAGAAAAAACGGGGAGGGAGGGTAACATAACAGGTCAATCATTTTTCGGGAAAGAGGAGGTGTGAGAGATGATAGGAATGTGCTTTGTTTGCTTTCTTATCCTGTTGATTATCGGCATCGTGGTCACCTTTATTATGTTCTACCTGTTCAAGGTCCGACCCGTGGTCGGGTTCAGAGGATTCTTGACAGGTATCTTTGTAGCCTGGCTGGGAGGATGGCTGGGCTCCCCGGTCTTCGGTCATTGGTGGCTTCATTACGGGATAGTCTACTATGTGCCGGCAATTCTGGGAGCCTTTGTCCTTTATCTCTTCTGGGCGTGCTGTAAGGAAGCCAAAGGAGGATAAATAGA
>NJBL01000070.1 GCA_005223145.1 bacterium (candidate division B38) B3_B38
TTGATCTACTAAAATATTTTTCTATAAGTATCAAAACTATTAACTTCACCTACAACAATATTACTTACAAAAGTTTCAGTGCTTTGATGTGTTGTACCTGGTATTCTAAGTATCCTAGCTGAATCAAGTGGAACTGCGGGGTCAATAACTAACTTATGTTCCTTGCACAACTCCACAAAATCTGTAGCAAGTTGTCTCCACTCATTTGTATCTAACTCTTTTTCAAAATCCTCTGTCATTTCTGAAGCTGTTGATACTATGAATCCACAGGTATAGCTCATATTAGAATTAAACGCCCTTTTTATATCTTCAATAGCATCTGTATTGCTCATTTCTCCTTCATAAGACTTTACTTGCACAGCGCAAACTTCTATTTTTTGAAGTCCGCTGATATCTAAACCAGATTCAAACTCAACTTCTAAATCCGCTCCATTCACATCAGGACCCTTCCTTGCATCTTTTATATTTGGAACTTTTTTAAATACATCTAAAAGTAGATTTTCTAAGTTTTTTCCAGGAAAAGTACGAGATACCTTTTGTGAAATTTCTAAAAGACGAGGATTTATCTCTTCCTCAAGTCTGTCTTTAGCTTTCTTACCTTCATCTTCTTTATGAAGGACGACCAACAATTCTTCAAATTCTTTTTTTGCATAAATCCTATACCATGCTCCTTGTAGCCCTAATCTTCGACGCAGATATGGGTGGACAATATCGGAGTTCCTATCAAAAGTATATATAAATTCGCAAGGCAGGAAATGTCTGAAATCCTCTTTCTTATCTTTATCCCAAACTTCACTATAATTATAATCTCCCGTAATTTTGACAATCGAACACTTTCCATACTCGGGCATATTTATATATATAAAATAGTCCTCAGGTATTATATTTAATAGAAACCCAGCATGAGACCAAGTTGATATTTCTTTTTTATCTAAATGTTTCCATTCTTGTCTATCAGCTTTTTCTTTAATTTTTCTTACATCCGCCTCATCATAATAACCCCATCCAAATCTAGCTCTGCCTTGTTTAATTTCTTCATATATCAGTGGTATCCAATAACTACTATCTTCTTCCCAAGGCTGGATAACCTTTACTGCATATATGGTATATTCTTTAGGCATCTTATTCTCCTGTTTTAATTAGAGGATAACTTGTTTATATACAACAATTACGGTTATACATCCCTATCGTTGAATCTTCTCTTTATATTTTTAGTATCAAGGGATGCCCTTGAGATGCTTTTCAATTACTTTGTAGCTCTGCTGGAGGGCGAGGTCGATTTTTTCGGGCAGCTTGCCACCTGCCTGAGCCATATCGCTCCGTCCGCCGCCGCCGCCGCCCACAATTTTGGCGATGTCTCTTATGATGGTGACCGCGTTCAGCCTGGTGGTCAGGTCGGGGGTCAGGGCAACCAGTAGGGAGGCTTTATTATTGAACTGGGAGCCCAATACGACCACTCCCGACTTTATCCTGCTTTTCACTACATCGGAATAGTTTCTCAGGGATGAGGGGTCAAAATCCATCAGCTTCTGGGCGACCACCTTTACCCCCTGGATGAGCCTCTCCTCCATGGGGGCTTCCCCTCCGCCGGAGGCGAGTTTCAGTCGTAATCTCTCCAGCTCCTTCTGGCTCTTTTTGCTGGTCTCCATCAGCTTTTCCACCTGGGTGATAATCTGTTGCGGCTCGGCCTTTAATAGCTGCGAGAGTTCCTCTATCGTCTCATCTCGCTGCTGTATTCTTTTTATGGCTTCCCTTCCGGTCAGAGCTTCTATTCGCCGCACCCCGGCAGCTATCCCGCATTCGCTGAGGATGAGGAAAGCCCCGATATCTCCGGTGAACTGGGTATGGGTTCCTCCGCAGAGTTCCCGGCTGATGTCATTGACAGAGACCATCCTCACCTTTTCCTGGTATTTTTCGCCGAACAGAGCAATTGCTCCCCGGGCTATCGCCTGCTGGTAGTCGACCACTTCGGTTTTCACTGCCAGGTTCTCCCTTATTCTCCTGTTCACCGCTTCTTCTATGCGGCGCAGCTCCCGGGGGGTGATAGGGGAGAAGTGGGTGAAGTCAAACCGCATCTTCTCCGGGCTGACCTCCGAGCCGGATTGCTTTATATGGGTTCCCAGATGCTCACGCAGAGTAGCCTGCAAGAGGTGGGTGGCGGTATGGTTGGCGGCGGTTGCCGCTCTATCTTCTTTGTTCACCTCTGCGGTGACCGTTTCGCCGGTGACCAACTCCCCGTGACGAACCTTGACCAGGTGGACGATGATATCCTCGGTGGCATAGAGGGTGTCGGTCACCAGGGCGGTGCCGCTGTCGGAGCTGAGGGTCCCTTTGTCCCCCACCTGTCCCCCTGCTTCGGCATAGAAGGGTGTGCGGTCTAAGATGACCTCTCCTTCTTCTCCTTTGCTCAGCCGCTCCACCTGCTGGGAGCCTTTGATTATGGCAACTATTTTGGCATCTTCAAGGATAGTAGTCTCGTAGCCTGCAAAGGCGGTTTTTGTCCGGGGTGCCAGCTTTCGGTAAGCATCCTTGACCTCCTCCTCCGCTCCTTCCAGCCAGTCGAGGCGGGCTTTTTCCCTCTGTCCTTCAAGGTGCTTTTGAAAGCCCAGGTGGTCGACGGTCAACCCTCTCTCAGCGGCGATTTCCTCCACCAGGTCCAGGGGAACCCCAAAGGTATCGTAGAGGCGGAAGAGCTCGCTCCCGGGGACAGTGGTCTTTTTGCTGCGCACCACCTTCTCCAGCACCTCCTCTACCTGCCGTATCCCCTGGGTGAGGGTGGTGTGGAACCGCTCCTCTTCTGCCAGGCATACGCGAGCGACAAAGTCTCTGCTGTCCATCAGTTCCGGGTAAGGGCTGCTCATAATATGGGCGACCATCCCCGTCAATTTATAAAGGAAAGGCTCGGTAAAGCCCAGTAGTTGTCCCTGACGGATAGCCCGGCGGATAATCCTTCTAAGCACATACCCTCTTCCCTCGTTGGAGGGCATAACCCCATCGCTGACGGCAAAGGGGATAGCCCGCAGGTGGTCGGATATAATGCGGATGGCGATGTCATCTTTTCGGCTGGCGCCCTGCTCCAGATTACCCAGCTCCAGCAGTCTCTCCACTATGGGTCGGAAGAGGTCGTTTTCATAATTGCTTTTTGCTCCCTGCAGGATGGTGGCTAATCTCTCCAGCCCCATTCCCGTATCTATGCAGGGGGATGGGAGGGGAGAAAGCTCCCCTTTTTCGTCCCGATTGTACTGCATGAAGACCAGGTTCCACAGCTCAAAGAAGCGGTCGCAGTCGCACTCAATACCGCAATCGGGTCGTCCGCAGCCGAACTTCTTGCCCCGGTCATAGTGGATCTCGGAGCAAGGACCGCAGGGACCGGTATCCCCCATAGCCCAGAAATTGTCCTTCTCGCCCAGCCGGTATATTATGGAGGGGTCCAGTCCTATATCCTTGTTCCAGATGTTATACGCCTCATCATCCTTATTATACACACTGACCAGAATTCTCTCCTTGGGGAGCCCGTAGCCTTCTATCAGCAGCTCCCAGCTCATCTCTATGGCTTCTTTTTTAAAGTAGTCGCCGAACGAGAAGTTACCCAGCATCTCGAAAAAAGTGTGGTGCTTGTCGGTGAGCCCGACATTGTCGAGGTCGTTATGCTTACCGCCAGCCCGCATGCACTTCTGGGAAGAGGCAGCACGGGTATAGGGACGTTTCTCCTTCCCCAGAAAGACTTCCTTGAACTGGTTCATTCCAGCGTTGGTGAAAAGCAGGGTAGGGTCCTTATGGGGTATCAAAGAGGAGCTGGGTACAATCTTATGCCCCCGCTTGCGGAAGTATTCCAGAAACCTGGCTCTAATCTCGTCACTTCTCATTTTTTAAAAAGCTACCTCTCTAAGTCGCTTCTTATAAGGTGCTAATTTTTTCCATATCAGCTCGGTAGGGAAGCCGCGCCGGTAGATGTAATCGTATAGTCTTTTAAAGTCATTAATAGTTTTAGGGAGACCATCCATCCGCACCTTCTTACTGATGGCTTTCTCCAGGAGCTTCTCCTCATTGATTTCGTTGAAGAGCTGATCCAGGGCATTGTGGATAACCTCAGCCGCCACCCCCTTTTCCAGGAGCTTCTGAAACAGCCTGTGTCTTCCCATTAAGCGGTTGGTAGCCCCGAATAAGGAGTACTGGTAAGCGAACTGAAGGTCGTTTAAGTAATTCTTCTCTTTTAGAACCCTTATGGTGGTGGCAATCTCGTCCTCAGAGAAGGCTCTCTTTTCCAGCATCTTTTCCATCTCAGCCTGGCTTCGCGCTCTGATAGAGAGGAGTTTCAGAGCTATGGCATAGCTCTTAGGGGTGGCTTCTTCGGTCATTTGCTTAGTTCAGGGGTCACTCGGGTTGATTGGAGAAAATGAAGGGGGATCCCTCATCGTCCTCTTTTTTCTCTTCCCATTCCAGCAGCTTCTCTATCTCATCGCGGGACAGGTCGCTGGTGGACTGCACTCCCTTGACTTTCAGCTTGAAGTCTTCCGGATTGGAGGCGTGGCGCAGGGCTTCCTCATAGGAGATAAGCTCCTTATGATAGAGTTTGAAGAGGGATTGGTCAAAGGTCTGCATGCTGTATTGGGAGACCCCGGCGGCAATGGCAGCCTGAATGAGGTGAGTTTTTTCCTTATTGATAATGCAGTCTTTGATGTAAGGGGTAGAGATCATCACCTCCACGGCGGGCACTCGTCCCTTCCCATCCGCCATCGGCAGAAGCCTCAAGGAGATGACTGCTTTCAGCACCGATGACAGTTGCAGGCGAACCTGCTTCTGTTGGTAGGGGGGAAAGACCGATATGATGCGGTTGATGGTCTCGGTGGCATCGATGGTGTGCAGGGTGCTCATAACCAGATGCCCTGTCTCAGCGGCTATAAGAGCGGTCTCAATGGTCTCGAAGTCCCTCATCTCTCCTACCATGATGATATCAGGGTCTTGACGCAAGGCATGGCGCAAGGCCACAGCGAAACTCCGGGTGTCCACCTCCACCTCTCTCTGGTTGATTATGCATTTGCGGTCTTTGAACAGGAATTCTATGGGGTCTTCGATGGTAATTACATGCTCGGTGCGATGGTTGTTGATGTAGTCGATCATAGCAGCCAGGGTGGTCGATTTTCCGCTGCCGGTGGTTCCTGTGCATAATACCAGCCCTCTTTTTTCCATGGATATCTTTTCCAGGATGGGGGGGAGGTTCAGTTCTCTTACCGAGCTGATCTCAAAAGAGATCACCCGCAGAACCAATCCGATGGTGCCTCGCTGCTGGAAGATATTGCATCGAAATCGTCCCAAGCCCGGAACACTATAAGCGATGTCTATCTCAAGGTTTCTCTTGAACTTCTCCTTCTGACGGTCGTTCATCAGTTCAAAAGCCATGCGGAGGGTGTCGTCCTGGGTAAGTCGGCGGTAATCAACCAGGGGGATGAGGTTTCCAAAGTTCCTGGTATGCGGATGGGAGCCTACCTTCAGATGGAGGTCGGAAGCGTTTTTTTCTACTGCCCTTCTCAATAGGTCGTTAATATGCATGTTTCATAGACTCCTTCTCAGTTGAGATATTTACCGGTTGCTATGTGTTAGGTAGCGAATAAGGGTGATTTTTGTTCATCCCAATAGATCCTTATAGCCAGAGATTCTCATAGATAGGTTAACCAACTATATTTGTTGGGCTTCTGCCCTTTTGCCAGAGCAAGATACTCGCTCTGCAGTTGCTTGGTTATAGGACCTATTTTCCCCTTCCCTATAATAATGTGGTCAATCGACCTTATGGGTGTGACCTCTGCCGCCGTACCGGTGAAGAAGACTTCGTCGGCAATGTAAAGTTCTTCTCGAGGGATGTTTCGTATGGTCACTTCATAACCCAGGTCTTTAGCAATGGTGATGATACTTTCCCTGGTAATTCCAGGAAGGATACAGGAGCTCAGAGGGGGAGTGAATAGCTTCCCATGGCGCACGATGAAGATGTTTTCTCCACTTCCCTCGCTCACATAGCCATTAATATCGAGAGAGATCCCCTCAATGTAGCCATCGACCAGGGCTTCCATTTTTATCAACTGGGAGTTCATATAGTTAGCTGCGCATTTGGCTAAGGCGGGGAAGGTGTTGGGAGCCATCCTTGTCCAGGAGGAAACCCTCACATCCACTCCCTTTTCTAATGCGTCTTTGCCAAGATATTTTCCCCACTCCCAAACTGCAATGTAAACATCTATGGGGCAGGGGAAGGGGTCCACCCCGATTGAGCCGTATCCCCTGATGACGATGGGGCGGAGGTAGCACTCCTTCATCCTGTTTGTGCGGATGGTCTCCAGACAGGCTTGGTTGAACTCCTCCCTGGAGAAGGGGATTTCCATTCTGTATATCTTACAGGAATTAAAAAGCCTATCGGTATGGTCCTTAAGGCGAAATACCGCAGGTCCTTTTTTGGTATTATAGCATCTTTCCCCTTCAAACATAGCGGTTCCATAACTTATCACATGGGACAAGATATGTATTTTTGCATCATCCCAGTTTATGAATTTTCCATTGAACCATATCTTATCCGATTTTTTAATGGTCATGGATTGGCTCCTTTCTGTTATCTATCACTTCACGAATGCGTTTCTCATAGCGTCTCTGAGCTGGCTTTCCAACCAATTCTATCACAATTTTGAAATCCTCTCTTCTGTTAATACTTAGCCTCAGCTGGAAATGTGCTTCTTCTGAACTGGCAAGACAAAAGCCCCCTTTTTTGCTTATTAAAAATATTACACAAAATTATAACATGTTTAGCCTTAAAATTAAAGAGATTTTTATGGTGGCTTTTGGTCTTTTCTATTCGATATATATTTTGTTCAAAACCCGGAAGGTAGCGGTGGGATATAGGGTCAATCCCTGAATCTCATTCTTCATTACGGCAACATTGGTGTTATACCATAGGCTGATATAAGGGGCGTCGTAAGCGATGAGCTTCTGAATCTTGGAATAGATTTTTTTAAGCTCTTGCGTATCAGTAGTGATTTTTGCTTGGTCAATTAATCGGTCGATGGCGGGATTTTGGTAACTTCCTCGGTTAGCACCATTTGGGGGGAGGCTTTGAGAATGGAAGCAGTAGCGGTAGATATCAGGGTCGGTAGCACCTATCCAACGAAGGGGGTAAAGCTGGAAGTTTCCCTTGATGATGTCATTGTAAAAGGTCTGCCACTCGTAGGACTTTACCTCGATGTCTATTCCCACCTCTTTAAGGTTTTCCCTAATAACAGTAGCGATGTCCCTTGCCCATTTTAAGGTGGGAGTTTTAAAGACCAGGTGAAATCGCCCCCGGGGTCCATCTCCATCGGGGTCGGGGAAGCCGGCTTCGTCCAGCAGCTCCCTTGCCTGGGAGGGACTATAGGAGAATGTGGTTACTTCTCCTTCGTAAGCCCAGTTGGAGGGGGCTAAGATGCCGGAGGCGGGGGTGGCGAGGTTGTGGAGAAGACTCCCAATTATTGCCTCTCGGTCAATGGCATAGCCAATTGCCCATCGGACTTTCCGGTTAGCAAGAACAGGGTCTCTCATATTGAAGCCTATATAAGAATAGATGCACCCCTGCTTCTTTAGCACCTTCAGATGAGGCTCATTTTCCATTGCGGGAATCAGTTCCTCAGGGATGGCGTTGATAACTAAATCAACGCTCCCTTTCCGCAACGCCAGCACCCTGGTGGTGGAGTCGGGGATTATCTTGTATATAATCCCGTCCACCTTCGGTCTCCCTCCCCAGTAGTTGTTGAAAGCTTTAAATGCGACCTCCTCGTCCTCTTTATAGTAGCGGAATTTGAAGGGTCCGCTCCCTATGGGTCGGAGGTGGCACTCATCACCAGAACCCTGGGGAATAATGCCGATTCCTGCCACATTTATGAGGAATGAAGAAAAGGGCTCCCGAAGGGTAAATCTTACCGTAAGGTCATCGACCACATCGATGGCTTCGATTATCCGGAAATGCTCTTTTTTGGGGGAGAAAAAGCTCTCATCCAGCAGGCTTTCGAAGGTGTATTTGACATCCTCAGCAGTGAGCTTTTTCCCCGAGTGGAACTCAACACCAGGACGAAGAAAAAAGGTGTAGACTTTTCCTTCCACGCTCTCCCATTTATAGGCAAGATGGGGGACGATTTCTGCTTTTTCATCGGTGGTCACCAGGGGGTCGAAGATTAGCTCGTGGACCCTTGCTGAGCTGACATCAGTTCCCAGCCGGGGGTCCAGGTTGCCAGGGCTTTGTTCTAAGGCGAGAATTACAGTGTTTTTCCCCTTCAATGGCTCCGCCTGGCAGGCAAGCAGGGAGAACCCTATAGCCATAATTAGCAAAATCGCGCTTATCCTGTTCATAAAAAGTTGGTTTCTCTCAACATAGAAATCTTTAATTTAAAAGAATTTATCCCTCATATCCACAAATCCTTCAGACACTCCTGCCAGGTATTATCTTTCCCAGGATGACGCTGTGTCGGGCGCCTGTTGCCCGGGGGAGATTACCCTTCTGCCCCATAAGAGTCTCGTTCGCTAAAATGGCAAAGGCTATCGCTTCTTTGGCATCACTGGGTATGGAGAAGTCGTCCGAGGTCAGCATCCTCTGCTGGGGAAGAGATTCTTCCAACCTGTGCCAGATATAGAAATTCCTGAGCCCTCCTCCAGAGACAATGAGTTCGTCAATCTGATGGTAGGGAAAGACAAACATCTCCAGACTGTTGACTATAGTGCGCACAGTAAATTCGGCTAAAGTGGTGATCAAGTCGTCCCATTCTGTCCCTTTCCCCATCTCTATTACCCAGTGGAGGTAGACTTCCCCAAAATCCTCTCTTCCGGTTGATTTGGGTGGCGGCTTTCGCAGAAAGGGATGCTCCAGGAGCCTTTCCAGTATCCTCTGGTTGACCTTACCTTGGCTGGCACGCTGCCCGTCAAGGTCGTATCGGTTCTTCCCCCCGGTGATCGTATAGATTAACTGGTCGAGAAGGATGTTGCCCGGTCCGGTGTCCATGGCGAAGACCTCATTCTCCGAGGAGCCAGCGGGCAGCACAGTGATATTGGCGATGCCACCCATATTGAGCGCCACCCTCGATTTTTCCGGATGGGAGAAGAGGAGGTAATCGACATAAGAGACCAAAGGGGCTCCCTGACCTCCGGCGGCCATATCGCGGGGGCGAAAGTCAGCGATGGTGGTTATGCCGGTGCGTTCAGCAATGATGGAAGGCTCGCCAATTTGGAGGGTTGAGGTCACCTCCACTCCGGAGATTTTTTCCGTGGAGGGGAGGTGGTGAATAGTCTGCCCATGGGAGCCGATAAGGTCGATCTGAGAGAGCTCACTGCGGGCTTTTTTGGCAATATGGACTACTGCCTGCGCAAAGAGCTCGCCCAGGAGACTGTTGAGGCGGCATATATCGTTCACTCTGCCAGTATCCGGGTGTGAGCACTTCAAGATAAGCTCCCTGATTTTGCTGGAAAAACAGAGGGTATCGTAGGCTATGGTGTGGATAGTGGTGGACTTCCCAAAGCCGGAGACCCTCACCAGAGCGACATCAATCCCATCGGCTGAGCTGCCAGACATCAGCCCCACAATAAGCCTCTCTTTCTTCTGACAGATAGCCTGCAGCATTGTTACTCTCATTCGAGTTGTCGGTTATTCATTTTATCAGAGAGAAGGGGATTTGAAAATATTTTAATTGCTCCTAAAGATGATAAAATAGGATTTGTCAAGCTGTTCCTTCTGGCATAAATAAATTATAAATGGGGATGCTGCTGTATTCTTTTGCTAAAATTAGGTTATTAGCTAAAAAATCTGTGCACCTGAAAAATTTTCCTTGACATGAATAGCAAGAGTAAGTAACTTTCAAATTTAGAGGCGTCCTGATGAGATGAACTAATTTTATCATATCAATCCTGAAGGAGGTTATATCATGCGTATGGCTGCCGTATTTATGGTTTCGATTCTCTGTTTTGTGTTGCTTTCATCATGTGCAAAAACTCCGGGAGATTTAATATTAACTAACGGCGAAGTTTATACCATGGAACCAAGTCATCCTTGGGCATCGGGGATAGTCATCACTGGCAATAAAATAACCGCCGTCTTGGACAATGCTGAGGATGCCGATACTTACATAGGACCCAATACCAGAGTTGTTGACCTGGAGGGGAAGTTTGTAGTGCCCGGCTTTATCGATGGGCATGTCCATTTCAACGGAGTGGGAGCGCTGATTAACGATGCCAACCTGCTGACTGTGTCCGATGATGAGGGGCTGAGGGCAGAGATGGAGCGGGTGGTTAAGATTCTTGACGATGGGGAGTGGATAACAGGCGGACTATGGGGAGCCTATGAGGAATGGGCTCTGGGAGCGGCTGAGGCTGGAGCCAAGAAGAAACAGCGGTGGGAGCCAAACCGCTGGACAATCGATGATATAACAAGCAAAACCCCCTGCCTTCTGTACAGCTACGACAGGGAGCTCTTTCTGGCTAATACCGCTGCGTTGAAGGCTGCCGGTCTGGAGAATGCCCGACTTACGGGTATGAAACTGGACAGGAGAGGGCGTCCCACGGGGCTCATTTATCGGGGCTCTCCGGCGCTGGAGAAAATCCGCTCGGTGATAAAAGATAAGTCGCACACTCGCCTCTTAAACGAAAACCGTGCGGCGCTGAAGCGGCTGGCGGAATCGGGCATCGTGGAGGTACAAGATATCGAGAGACCGGAGCAGACCGCTCGATTCATTGAGCTACAGGAAAATGGTGAGCTGACCTGTCGGGTATGGCTGCGTCCCGACCTTTCCCGAGGAGCAGAGCTGAAGGAACAAGGCTTCACCATGGGGCTGCATCCGAAAACTAAACAGCCCGACCAGTGGCTGCGCTATGGCGCATTAAAAGGTTATATCGACGGCATTATGGGCACACACGGAGCGCTATTTTTCGAGCCTTACGACGACCAGCCCGATAACTATGGTCATTATCGCCGACATACCAGCGATGACCCCGAGCTTAAAGCGGGCAATATGGACAAGCTGTATAATCTTATCAAGATTGGATATGATGCCGGGTTTGCAGCTAATGTCCATGCTATAGGCACAAAAGGGGTCGCCCTTATGCTGGATACTTATGAGCGGCTTATGGAGGAACTGGGAACGGATTTAAGGGGCTTTAGAATTATCCACGCCCAGGTAATACGGCAGGAAGATTTCCCCCGCTTCCAGAAGCTGAATGTTATTGCCGAGGTGAACCCCTATCACATTTCCGATGATATGCGCTGGATGGAGCAGAGAATCGGGCACGAACGGTGCAAGGGCGCTTATGCGTTCAAGTCGCTGCTGGATAACGGCGCTATTCTGTCATTTGGCTCCGACTGGCCCGGCACCTCGGCGGCGGAGTACTATGTTCATCCGAAATACCTGATCCATGCGGCGGTAAATCGCACCACAGTGAAGGGCACGCCGGAGGAAGGTTGGTTTCCAGAACAAAAGATATCCGTTCACGAGGCGTTAAAAGCCTACACCATCAATAATGCCTATGCCGCTTTTGAGGACGATATCCGCGGCTCGATCAAAGAGGGCAAATTGGCGGATATTACCGTGTGCAACCTGAATTTGATGAAAATCGACCCTGCCGACATTCTCAAGATGAATGTGGATATGACCATCGTGGACGGCAAAATTGTATTTGAGCGGAAATAAATGTTACCCAATGCGTTATAAAATTCAAATTGAGTTTATCGCATAAAGAGCAGATTTTACCTGGGACCCCAACGGCGCTTCACTCGCATATCGGACTCTTCCAGCTCCTTCAGGCGATTCGCGATAATTTTCGCATCTACGCCTCTTGATGCATCAGTGGCGGCTGCCCGATACATTTCAGCCATGTTTGCCTGCTGCCTGGATGCTGTGCCCTTAATATAGCCTTTCAGAATTGCGCTCCCGCCGATACCAGCAGTGATAGATGCGGAAAACAATTGCAACATCCCTTTAGGCTGGGCAAGAGTGTAGGTGAGGAACGCTGCCAGCGCGCCAATGAGGACATCAGCGATGAAGCCTAAGTCGGCGAAGTGGACGCCTGTCTGCTTGTCCCAGTGAGGCATTTCAAGTCCTTTTTCCTGCAGCAGAGCTAAGCCGAAGCCCCCAACCACACCAAGCGCGGCAGCCGCAAGCAGGTCTTTCCATAAAGTTGCGAATACTGTATTCATCTTGCCTCCTTAATCGAATGTCATTAGCTCGATGGCGTTTAATAATTTCCGGAATAACGAACTTCGACAAATTTGGGAGAGCCAAGCGAAGTCGCAACTAAATATAAGCAGAAACTCTCAGCTCGGCAGAAGGGTGCCGGCTTGTGTACACGTGTTTTTATAAAGTTCTGCTAGATTGATGATGCGAATTCTTGAGTATTAGGTGAAATTAACTTTCCTCTTCGCCTACTGGTTCAAGAGATGTTCTGATATTGTTCCATTCAGGTCTGTCACTATTAAGATATGCGTAAATCGGCCTCTCATTGCGCACAAGGTCTACAAAAGGTTCCATCTCCTTAAAAGGAAGGAAGATCGCTCCCACCTTGTTCTTTACCACATAAACGGGTTTCGGTACCTGGCTATCATCCGTTAGGAAATAGGCAATGAAACGGTGATCTCCTCCATAGCAAGCAACATAGCCACGGGCCTTAATAGGAGTACCACTCCATGTTGCTGTTAATGCGTGGCCAAGAGCAACTTTATATCCTTCTATCTGAAATCTTTTAATGGTCATCTTGCACCTCCTTTTTAAGTGTTGTGCGGGCAGGAAGCTTTTTATATATATCCTCAGGCTTTAGCCTGACTTCAATATCAAGACTGAAGTTCTATATCTTCGAATTTTAGCATTACATCCGAACTTATGTTCGTTTATAGCACGTTCTATGTAAATATACGCTACTATCGTTCTTCTTCTGGGTCCTTTTTTTGAAATCTAAAATTTATATTCTTTATTAATATAACTTCAGACCTCCTTAGAAACCTGTCTCTCTGTTTCTGAGCATTTCAAATTTCTCGTGTTATATTTACTTCCTTCTTTTAGCTCGGTGATTGACCGATAAAATTACTAGTGATTCATTATAAACAACATTTCCGGAGTTGCCTAAGACGCACAGCTGCATACGCTTTTACAGAATATGTTCACTAACCTATTGGTTCTTTATCAGTTATTAGTGTATCCTTGTCATGTAGGGGAGCAGTCCCTTCGCATTACGCCGGAGTAAATTGCTTAGTAACGGCATCAAGCGCAGCTTGCCAGAAAAATCCGTTCTGGAATGCTAATAGATATGGCACCCAAGACTCACCAGTATTTTGGTTGATTTTTTTGTACATTGACATGAACGTCAAGGTAGCTGTTATAAAGCCTAGAATTACCCTGACCACAATAGCCCAAACCGGTCCAAAGTGAAATCCTTTGCTAGGGTCTGCAATATATTCCCAGCCAATTTCCCAGAACCATTTGGCTAAGATACCAACTACTACTATTAATAAAAGTTTTAGTTTGGGCGAAATTGTCACTAATTGGTCTTACGAGGATGCTAATTTTAAAGTGACTACAAAATATTTAGGATATACCAAGCCACCGGGATTTATTTTTCCTAAATATCAGGATATCCAGGGATATTAGGAATTTTTTCTTGTTTTTTGAAATTATTTGAACT
>NJBL01000071.1 GCA_005223145.1 bacterium (candidate division B38) B3_B38
TCTCCCCGGTCCCTTCTCTGGCTTTGGTATTCCTTCTGCCTCCCGAACCGTAGTGGTGACCAAAAATCCTCATACCTCTCCCATATCCTCTCCTTATCCTCACGCATCTACCATTACCTACAGCAATATGGGAGGGCATTTTGGCCCGGAGATAAAGTTTGCCGGCTACGATGCCACCATTATTATCGGCAAGTCTTCCCAGCCGGTCTATCTCAAGATAGAAAATGATAAAGCGGAGCTATTTCCCGCCGGACATCTCTGGGGAAAGGGAACCGACGAGACCGACAAAATCCTTCGTGAAGAGCTTAATAACCCCCGCTTCCGCAGCGCATATATCGGTCCCGCCGGGGAGAACGGTGTTCCTTATGCCTGCATCATTAACACCTCCGCCCGGGCAGCTGGTAGGGGTGGAACCGGGTGCATTATGGGTTCCAAAAAGTTGAAAGCCATTTGCATCCGCGGAACGGGGATGCCCTCGGCTGCCGACCCGGAGGGATTCCGCCAATCTGCCAGGGAGGCGGCTTATGCCATTCGCCAATGGTCAGGGTATGAGTCGTGGCGCCGATGGGGGACCGCCTCTGCCATCACTTCCTCCAGCGACAACGGCACTCAGGCGGTGCGGAACTACCGTGAAGGGACCTTCCCCGAGGCTCATAAGATAGGAGCAGTGGCAGCGGAGCAGAGGCTGTGGATAAGGAACCTGGGCTGTTTTTATTGCCCGGTTGCATGCCGCAAGGCGGGGATGGTTCGCTCAGGTCCCTATAAGGGTTTGACCCACGATGGACCCGAATATGAGACCGGCACTATGCTGGGTGCTAACTGTGGGCTGAGTGACCTTTACGCCCTGATGAAAGTGATCTCCGTGGTGGATGACATGGGGCTGGATGCCATCTCTACCGGGAATGTTATAGGATTTCTGATGGAAGCCTATGACAAGAAGCTGGTTGATAAGAAGTTCCTCGATGGGATTGAGCTCCCCTGGGGCAATGTGGAAGGGATGCTGTCAATTATTCATAAGATCGCTTACCAGGATGGTGTGGGGAAGCTGCTCTTACAGGGGGTGAAGGCTATCTCTGAGCAAATGGGAGGCGATTCCTCCCAGTGGGCTATCCACACCAAGGGGAATGAGTTCGCCGCCTGGAATGTGCACACCAGCGCTCCCATGGCTCTGGGCTACGGGACCGCTAACCGGGGAGCCTGCCATCTCAATGGCCCCAGCATATCCGGTCAGAACGGGGGAGCTGCTATCGACTCCTTCGGTCTCTGCCGGTTCACCTTCGGCGGGGTGGGATTGCCGAGGTATCTCAAGCTCCTCAGGGCAATCACCGGCTGGCAGTGGTCGGAGGAGGATGTTAACACTATGGGCGAGCGGATATTCAACCTTGAGCGATGCTTCAATGTGCGCGAGGGGTTCCGCCGCCAGGACGACTATATCCCCCAGCGCTTTCACACCGAGCCCCTCAGCGTTGGTCCCAAGAAGGGAGCATTCATACCTCATGAAGAATATGACAAGCTGCTTGATGACTACTACCGCCAGAGGGGATGGGACATCACCACCGGTATCCCCACCCGTCACAAGCTCCAATCCCTGAGGCTTACCTTCGCTTCCGAAGAGCTGGAAAAGCTGGGTATCTATGAAACTAAAAGGGAATAAAAATCGTATAAAAAGGTTAGATAGGAAATTGAAAGGAGGCAAAAATGAATAGGCTGCTTAGTATATGCTTAATTTTGCTACTCAGCTTTTCCCTGTCCTCGGCATTGATAGCCGAGGAGGAGGAAAAAGAAGAGCGAGGACCTAAGGAGGGCTACGGAGGGCTTATGCTGGGGGGACTCTACACGGACATGGCAGAGCTGAACAGCACCTTTAGTCGCCATAACATCAGTAACCTCAGCGAGACGAACTTCACCATCGGCGGCTTTGGCTATGGGGTGATTGCGGAGAAGGTGGTTATCGGCGGCGAAGTGGGCGGATTCTGGCAGTCAGTGGATAGCGAGCAATTGAAGGCAAAGCTCACCGGCGTAGAAGCTTTGTTCGACATCGGTTATGTGGTCCTTAAATGGCAGGATATGAAGTTCTTCCCCCTTGTGGGGGCAGGCTTTGGTGTCTACCAGCTGAAGTTTACTCCCGCTATCGTCACTCCCACCTTCGACCAGCTTCTGACCGACCCGCGGCAGTATTCCTCTATAAGACTCCAGAGCTTAGTGATGAAAATCAGCCTCGGCGTAGATAAGTTCATAAAGGTAGGCAAGTCCCGTAGCAATGGATCAGAAAGGGGATTACTGCTGGGGGTGCGCCTCGGCTATAGCTGGATGCCGCATTCCACCGATTGGAAAATGCGCCAGATGGAGGTTCTCAACAGCCCCAGTACATCCTTCGGCGGCTACTTCTTCAACATCGTTATAGGTGGTGGAGGAAAAAGCTGATAAAGATAAAATAAATCTGTACACCGGAGAAGCAAATAGAACGTTCTTTCAAGAATATATCTATCAGAGCCATACCATATCGCCTACCGCGCAGACGGAGAAGTATAATCGCATGCATGTGGAGGAGATAACCGAGCGGGGGAAGAATCCTGCGAGATTTACACTTCTCCAGCGAGGATACTCAGCGCAGGATAGAGATGGAGATAGCCTGGGAGTATGAGCTATCCCAGCTCCCTCCCTTTTACAAGCAGATTAACGAGATAATAGACCGCCTCTACACCGGGTGAAATTGATTTCCCCGTGTCCACCCTCTTTGTGGTAGTCTCTCGCTCCTGACCTATATGGGTAGGAAGTGCGCCCGGCTTAGCTTCTTTTCCAAGAAAAAAAGCAGGAATAATGATTTATCCCTGCTTAAATATTCCAATATCCTTTGCTGAGAGTAGAGGTATCTCCCCTTTCTATGGCAGGGGAGCTGCCTTTTTCCTATCTATGGCGACATCAATCCCTCCCTGAGTATTGGCAGCTCCGAAGATTTTATAGGTCTCTATCGCTGCTGTGTCAGGGTAAATGAACACCTTGGCAAAAGACCCTGAGGTAGCTGATGGACCCTGACCAACAAAAACTGCAAACATGAAGCAAGATACGGTAACATGACCATCGGCATTCTTAGCGCCAAAGGCTTTGAAGCTCCACTCCTGAGTCCCGTTTTCCTTGAAAACCTTGACCCACGAACCAGCAGCAAGCTCTCCCGCTCCCGCACCTCCTTGACCTACTATAATCTCATCAACGTCATCCAGGTCTACATCCCCCACACTCACATCAACCCCACCGCTCGCGTTAGTGGCTCCGAAAGCCTTGATGGAAGCCACTGCAGAAGGATTGGTGTAGTCAAACACTTTGATCCAGGAGTTTCCCCCATGACCCTGACCAACCACAATCTGCCCCACGGCTGAAAGCGGGTCGGTATGACCCCCTTCCACCCTCACCTCGCCTTTGGTATTGGTAGCACCAAAAGCTTTGAAGCTCCATAGGGGAGTTGTGTCATTGAAATTGAAGACCCTCACCATAGAGCTTCCCTGCGGTCCATGACCACATACTATCTCCATCGTCCCGTCGAGATTCACATCCGCTAGACCGACATTTACTTTCCCCGAAGGATTGCCAGCTCCAAAAGCCCGGAAATTCCACAACAATGTGCCATCCTCATCAAAAACCTTAACCGTGGAGTTTGACCCTCGCATTCCCACCACTATCTCGGGTGAGCGGTCACCATCTACATCCCCTTTGGCTATACTCACCTCCCCGTTGGTATTGGCAGCACCGAAGGCTTTGAAAGAGGTAATCTCATTCGTCGGGATGATGGCATCCTTTACCCATGAGCTTCCCCCGGGACCATGCCCAAATGCTATATCTATCCATCCTCTGATGCCGTAGACCTCACCGGCACCGCTTCTCCCTGATGGGGATGCCAGAGGGGCTCCGATGAATACATCCCCTAAATCATTACCATCGAAGTCCATCCCCAGCACCGAGCTACCCATCTGGTAATCAGCAACCCCCCCTAATACGGTAAGGTTGGCGGAGTCACTGGCCAGGTCTATGGTGGCGGGGAGGGTATCCCTTCCGAAGATGACATAGACCTCGCCAGCAGATGTACGTCCCCCCGGACTGGCAAAGGGTGCTCCAAAGATGCCATCTCCGAAGCCATCCAGATTGACATCGGCACCGCTTATGGCATAGCCTAATTTATCGCCAGCAATGGCACCATATATTTCCACATCTGCAGCGGTGGTGCTGAAGTCAATGGAAGAGGGGAGGGATATGCTGCTACCGAAGACAACATAGGCTGTTCCCGCATCGGAACGCGCTGATGGGTCAGCACACGGGGCACCCATGAGGAGCTCGCCATAAGAGTCTCCGTTGGCATCGCCAATTTCAACTGCCCAGCCCAGATTGTCGCCGGCAGCGGCACCGCTGATGGTGGTGTCGGAATCGCTCTGTAAATCGATAATTGAACCGGAAGAGGCTGTACCATAGATGACATAAACCCTGCCAGCATCAGCTCTCCCACCGGGGTCGGCATAAGGGGCACCTATGAGGATGTCGCCACGCATCTGCTTTATTTGCCCACTACCTACTGACAAGCCGCAGTTGTCGTTAATGTTCTCGCCCAAGATGGTGATGTCGGCATCAGTAGTGGCTAAGTCGATAGTGGCGGGTGGCGAAATGCTGCCGAAGATGACATATACCGTGCCTGCGTCCGTTCGAACCAGATTACTTGCAGAAGGAGGGGGGATTGGGTCGCCATAGGGAGCACCAATGATGATGTCATGAGGGCCATCGCCGTTGAAATCGACTTTGCTGGCTAAGGCATGCCCCAGATGGTCACCAGCCCCCTTACCGATAATGGTGATATGGGCTTTGGTGGTGTTTAGGTCGTAGGTAGAGGGTGGGGTAGCGCTGCCGAAGATGACATAAACCTTTCCCTTTCCGCTATTTGCCATGGGTGCGCCGATGATGATATCATCGTACATATCACTATTGATATTACCGCAGGCTACTGCGTAACCGCACTGGTCACCAGCGCTCTGCCCATAAATGACCATATCGGGTGGGGTGGTGCTCAGGTCCCAGGTCGCAGGCGGCCCTTCTTTCCCGAAGAAGACATAGACCTCCCCGGCATCTGTTCTTCCTGAGGGGGCAGCTTTGTCAGCACCGATTATCAGGTCAAAGAAGTTATCGCCATCAATATGACCTTCCGCCAGAGAGAAGCCGGCATTATCGCCATTATCGTCGCCGAGGATTTTAAGATGCGGCTCCACCTGACTGAGGTCTATCACCCTCTGAGCAAGCAGCTGGCTGGAAGGGAGAACGGCTATCACCAAAGAAAATATCAACAAACTGAGAAAAAATGCCTCGTTTTTCATATAAATACCCTCCTTCATTGCGTTAAAACCGTTTCACATATCCTATAACTATTGCTTTTCATATTTAGAATTTACTGGAAGAAAGAATTTAAGTCAAGAAAAATTAGGATAATAGGCGAAAAAAAATAAAAAAATAGAAGTCTGTTAACCCTTAGACAGCTCTTTCTCAATTTCCTCCAGCACTAATGTCCTCAGGCTGGTTTTGTCGGGAGCATCCTTTTTATCCGGGGCTGAATAACCGCAGGCACCACATTCAAGACACTGGAGGCTGCGTTTCTTCTCTTCCTCGGTGGTCTGCAGAGCGATGAGCTTCTCTATCTGGGCGGGAGAGAGGGTTTGCACCTCCCCCAGCATCCTGGCAACGAAGGAGATGGTAGCGGTGTGCTCGAGCTTTTCCAGCTTGAAGTAAGCATCCTTGAGGTCTTTCCCTACTGTGAGGCTTCCGTGCCGCTCGAGGATGAGCGCATCGTATTGGGTGATGTAGTCTTTGATAGACTGGGGCACCTCCTCGGTGGTGGGGGTGGCATACTCGGCGGTGGGGATAATCCCCAGAGAGAGAACCACCTCCGGTAAGATGCATTTAGCCAGAGAAAGCCCGGCAATGGTGAAGGCGATGGATACCGGAGGATGGGCGTGTATGGTTGCTCTCACATCAGGGCGGAGCTGATAAACGCACAGATGCATTTTGATTTCCGAAGAGGGCGGCCAATTGCCGGATATGAGCTTCCCCTGGAGGTCGCAGACCACCAGGTCGTCGGTGGCGATAAACCCTTTCCCAAAGCCCTTGGGAGTGGTGATGATGCGGTTTTTCCCTGTCCGAACGCTCACATTCCCGTCAGTGGCTGATATATAACCCTTCTGATGGATTAGCTTGCATATCTCTACTATCTCCTGGCGGTGTTCCCATTCCGATTTCATTCTATTTCTCCTGTGTCTATCTCATCGATTACTCCGACAATTACCGAGTGCACCGGCGCTGTCTCTTTGCCGAACACCAATCGGGCAGAGCTTCCCTCCTTGACCACCAGCACCCGGTCTCCCACTCCCGCCTGTACAAAATCGACCGATAGAAAGCTCTCCCCCACCGGCTCACCCCGGGCATCGATAGGCTGTACCATCAGAACTTTATGCCCTTGATAGACCGGATGCTTGATGGTAGCCACCACGGTTGCCTCTACCCGGCAGATAATCATTGTGAAGCTCCTCCCGGAAGCTCTCCTCCTGCGGCTGGGCTGACCTGGTCCACTATCCCCACTATGGCGGCATCTACCGGGACAAAGGTCTTCTCCAGAGCCATAGAAGCCTCCCTCCCGATGACATAGTAGATGATGTCTCCCGTGCCCGCCCTCACCGTGTCCACCGCGACCAGCGGCTTGCCCACCGGCTTGAGTCTCTTATTCAGCGGCTGCGCCCACAGGAGCTTGACTCCCTCTAACTCATGGATTTTTCGGGTAGCTACCACCGAGCCCATAACTTTCGCTAAATGCACTTTATTAGCTCCTTCAAATCTTAAAGGATAAGCTCCTCCATATCGGGGTGAGGGGAGGGTATGATGACCTGGCTGACCAGCATCCCTTCGCCGGAGATAATTCCCACTCCCGCCTGTATGGCTGCTTCCACCTCGGGCAGCTCCCCTGTGAGAGTCACAAAGCTCTTCCCGCCCAATCCCCGAGCCAGCATAATCTCTATGAGGTCAATCTCAGCAGCTTTAACCGCCGCATCGGCGGCCAGGATGGCAGAGGCTACCGAGAAGGTCTCCAGCACACCCACCGCCATCAGGGCTTTAATATCCGCCGTCCCCAGGATGGCGGGGATGACCCCCGGATGAACATTGGGTATGATGAAGGAGTCCACCAGCTTCTCCCCGGCAAGGCTTTTGCCCAGCTCAATGGATTCTCCTATCGAGGCTTCGTCCCCGCGGAGCAGAACCACATACTTTCCCGGGCAGACCGGCGTGGCGCTCAGCACCGTCACCGGGGCTTTCTTTATCATGCTGTCGCAGGTGTATATGCCGACGGCAATGCTGTTGAATTCCACCATTCCGATAGCAGGGTAAACCCCTTTTTTCACATTGTCTCCCTTCATCACCCTTCCGCCTTGATCAGAATAGAATTGCTGGTTACCTCTTTGACCTTCCCCGCAATAGGGGCGTGATATTTTGCTCCCAGCCTCCCTTTGGGTATGTTGGCTATGAGCTGCCCTCTTTTTACCGTATCTCCCTTTTTTACCAGCGGTACGCTGGGAGCACCGGTGTGCTGGTCGAGGCTTACCACAACCTCTGCAGGGGAGTAAGTGTTAAGGTCAATGGGGAACTGCTTATCGTAGTCCCTGATGCCCAACCGGGCGGTGAGCCTCTCCAGCGGGACCCTCCTCTCCTCCCATCCCCGCTCCCGGAGAAAGCTGTTTCTAAGATGAGGGTTGGCAATCCCCTTCGCTGACAGGAGGGATTTTATCTCCCTGGCGACAAACCTTGGGGACAGCTCCATAGGACAGGCGTAGCTCTCGCAGAGTCCGCATTCGGAGCAGAGGAAGGCGCTGGTGATCACCTCCAGATGCTCATCTATTCCCAGGTTGATGCTTCTCATTATCTTATGGGGGAAGAGGCTGTGTCCCAGGAGGTATCGGGGGCAGAGCTCACTGCAATAGCGGCAATAGCAGCAGGCAGCTTTGGCTCTCTTGAGGCTAATTGACAACCCCATCTGCCGCCGGCTCACCAGAGGGTGGTCAGCGGGAAGCACCAGCAGGGCGCTGGTGGTCTTGTGAACCGGTGCCGAGGGACTGATAAGCTCCCCCATATTCGGTCCACCGCACAGCACTGCCCACTCTCCAATCTTCGCCCCACCGGCCCACGCTATAACTTGCTCTGCTCTGGTGCCGATGGGAACTTTGACTACTTTAGGCTGGTGAACCTCCCCGGCGATGGTCAGGAACTTGTCGGTGACCACCTCCCCTCTGACCGCCCGGGAGATGTTAAAAAGGGTCTCCACATTGTTCACCATCACCCCCACCTGCGGAGGGATGCCTCCTTCGGGTACTCGTCTGCCGGTGGTTTCGTAAACCATAACCACCTCGTCCCCCGCCGGGTAATAATCACCAAGCAGATGAAAGCTAATATTCTTTTCCTTCTCCACCAGGGGGGACAGCGCCTCAATAGCGGGTTGATACTTCTCCTTGAGGGCGAGGATTCCCTGAGATGCCCCGGTGGCTTTCTGCAGGAGCTTGAGCCCTTCCACCACTTCCTCAGGATACTGGCTCATCAGCATCTGGTCCGATTGGAGCAGGGGTTCGCACTCTGAGCCGTTGGCAATGGCGTATTCAGCCTGAGCGCTGAGCTTGATATGGGCAGGGAAGCCCCCGCCTCCCGCTCCAATCACCCCGGCATCGGTTACCGCTTTAACTATGTCCTCCATTGCTCCTCTTAATGTTGACATCTACTGATAATCTTTTACACAATGCGGAAGCTGTCCACCAGGACGCAGCGCCTCTCCCGAGCGAAATGAATGGCCGAGGTGAGCCCCTCCCCGGTGGGTCCGGCGATGGTGAAGGAGGTATAGCCCTCACCCCCCAGTCCCAGTCCGGCGTAGGAGGGTCCGTTCTTGACGAAGATGGCGGTATCAGCCACCCTTGCCATGCGGGAGAGGTGGTCTATATTGCGCGAGTGCATCACCGCTGTGTGCCGGAAGTCCTGCTCCACCTCTTTGGCCAGGCATATCGCCTCATCTATATCCCTAACCCTCACCAGGGGGATTACCGGCATCATCATCTCCACCCAGACGAAGGGATGGTCTCGGTCGGTCTCGGCGAAGAGCAGCCTGACCCCCTCGTCCGCCTCCACTCCTGTCTCTTTCAGAATAATCCCGGCGTCCTTACCGATGAAGTTCTTGTTGGGAAGTCCATGCCCCTGGTGCTGGGGACCCTCCTCTACGAGCAGCCCCTCCAGCCTCCTTAATTGATTCGGGGATAGCTCCATCGCTCTGCATCTTTTCATCGCTTGCTTGAGCTTGTCGGTGATGCAATCGAGGGCGATAACCTCCTTCTCCACCAGACACACGATGTTGTTGTCCAGAGCAGCACCATTGACGATGTCGCGAGCGGCTTTATCTATGTCTGCGGTGTCATCCACCACCACGGGCGGGTTGCCCGGTCCGGCGGCGATGACCTTCTTGCCGCTCTGCATAGCTACCTTCACCACACCCACCCCGCCGGTTACCACTAGTAGACCAATGCCCTCGTGCTTCATAATCTCCTGAGCGGTCTCCACCGTGGGCTCTACTACCGAGGTGAGGAGCTGGGAAGGACCCCCCGCTTCCGCTACCGCCTGGTTGATGGTCTTTATGGTGAGGGCGGAGACCTCCCTGGCTGCGGGATGGGCGTTGAAGACCGCTGCGTTGCCGGCGGCTATCATCCCGATGGCGTTGCAGATGATGGTCTCCGATGGATTAGTGGAGGGGGTGATGGAGCCAATCACCCCATAGGGAGCCCGCTCCATGATGGATAAGCCGTGGTCACCGGACCAGGCGATGGGCTCCAGTATCTGCACGCCGGGGGTCTTGCGGATAGCCAGTTGGTTCTTCTTCAGCTTGTCCTCGTAGCGTCCCATCCCGGTCTCATTCACCGCCAGGAGAGAGAGCTCATCCACCCTTTCCTCCAGACGGCGGCGGACGGTGGCGATAATCTCCTTCCGCTGCTCCACCGGTAGTTTGACGAGGTCGTGCTGGGCGCTGCACGCCTTCTCCACCGCCTCGTCAACAGTGGGGAAGAAGCCGTCAGCCGGGGATAGCTCGGGAGTCTCTTTGGCTTGCTCGGGGGGCTTATCCTGCAGGCGGGCTGCTACCCGCTCAACGATGGAGGCAATCTGCGATTCGTTGAGTTCCATCTACCCTTTTCCTTTCACTCCTTCTGAAAGATTATCCTCCCTTCCAGGTCCCAGGAATCGACTATGGCCATGATGATGGCGTCCGCCGGGCGGTCTTTGGTGAGGGCGGTCTGGCGTGCGGCGCTGCCGGTGGCGTAGAGCACCATCTCGCCTATGCCGGCGCCGACGGCATCCACTGCCACGGCAAACCCGTTGACCATATCCGCCTTCAGCCCGACATTCCTCACGATGAGGAACTTGACCCCCTCCAGACGCTCGTCCTTGCGGGTGGCGACAACCGTCCCTATGACCTTGCCTAAAAGCATCGGCTCTCCTTTTGGCTTATCGGGTTACTTGGTCTCTTGCTTTACCGGCTGTCTTCCCAGAGGAAGCACTTCGTCAACATTGGCATGGGGTCTGGGAATGACATGGATGGAGACTACCTCACCTACGCGCTCGGCACCCTTGGCGCCGGCTTCGGTGGCAGCCTTACAGGCGGCAACATCGCCCCGCACAATGGCGGTGACATAGCCCCCGCCTATCTTCTCGTAGCTTACCAGCTCGACCTTAGCCGCTTTGACCATGGCATCGGATGCCTCTACCATGGCAGCAAATCCCTTGGTCTCTATCATTCCTAATGCTTCGGCCATCTTTCCCCTCCTTTAGGGTTTTTCAAAAAAGGTTGAATTAGTTCTCCTTTATTCTTTAAATACGGCGATGCTTATCTGCTTCAGGAAGCTCCTTGCCCGAAAGTGCCTCCAGTGCCTCGAGGGCTGCCTTGACCGCGGAGTCGATCTCCGACTCGGGTCCGGCTAAATAGAGCCGCCCGAAAGCGCCGAAGGGACGGACTTCCAGCAGGTTTATCCTGGCTGCTTTCTCCGCCTCGTTGGCGGCAAAGGCTGAGTAGCCCGCCGGCTCGGTCTCCAGTATGTAGAGCGACTGACCGGGCAGTATCATCATCCCGTGGCGTGTGCGGTTGATGAGCTGGCACTGGTAGGCCTCCACCCCACGGATGGTCTGTGAGGAGACGATGGTGGGCTTCAGCCTCTCCTCCTCGGCGAGGTTTAGATACTGCAGGATGGCTGCCCCTGCCTGGCGGGTCTCCGCCTGCGATTCGTCGTGGACTTCCAGCAGACCGTAAGCTCGCTCGACAATCTGGAGCGCTGGCTTGACGGTGGTGGCCTTCAGGGCGACATCGGTGAGGCGGTTGATGGCGATGCCCGGGGATATCTCCACCATGAGAGAGGCGACATAGGGCACCGGCAAGAATCCGCGGGCGGTGGTGCCGATGAACGCAGCCAGCTGCGGCTGTAGGCTGTCAAGAAATACATAGGTTCTGAGTTGGGTGACCTGCTCTTCCATATCCAGTGTCTCCTCCCTTAATATTGTTTGGATACGATGGCTTTCTCTATCTTGCGAGTGAATTTCAGGGTGCGCTCGGGGTCGGTCAGGGAGAGTATCATGAACAGGGCGTTGATGATGCTGGTCTGGGCGATGCGGGAAGCCAGGGCTTCGTGGCGGAAACGGGTCTCGCGGGAGGCGGTGACCAGCTTGATGTCGGCGACCTTGGTGATGGGCGAGAGGGCGTTGTTGGTGATGCAGATGGTGGTGGCTCCGGCTTCTCTGGCGACCTTGAGGGTCTCAATGGGGTCTTTGGTGCTGCCCGAGTGGGAGATGGCAATGACCACATCCCCCGCCCGGAGCAGGGCAGCGGCCATCATCTGGAGGTGGCTGTCGGTGTAGCAGTGGCAGTCCATGCCCAGGCGGAAGAACTTGTTGTAGGCATCAACCACATTGGGACCCGAGGTGCCCACCCCGATGAAGAATACCCGTTTGGCGGACTTCAGCGCCTCGGCGGCACGGCTTATCTCTTTGGGGTCAATGACATCCAGGGTGTCCTTGAGCGCCTGAATGTTGCCCTGGAAGACCTTGTGGAAGATGGTCTCCGGGGAGTCGTCCTCCTTGAGCTCGGCGTCGATGGTGGCGATGGGGGGGACCAGCTCGCGGGCTAAGGTGATTTTGAGGTCCTGATAGCCCTTGAAGCCGAAGGTGCGAGAGAACCGCAGCACGGTAGCTTCGGCGACCTCGCTGGCTCTGGCGACCTCGGTGATGGTGGAGGTGATGAGCTCCTCGGGATGAGCCAGCACCCACTCGGCGACCCTCCGCTCGGCGGACTTCAGCGAGCGGCGTGCACCATCCAACCGGGCTAAAAACCCCGTGCGCTTGGACGATAACGGCTTATTCATAATAACGACCACCTTTCGGTTAAAAGTGGTTACAGATATATTATAGGGTGTAAAAATCGCTTTGTCAAGATATTTTTTATCATATTTTAAAATATGATATAAATTTTCATTTCAAAGCATTTGGCTGTCCACTTTTTTATTACCTAAGAAATGGAGATTTAGGCTGCCGGAAACTGTGACCTTAGCTTTACCACCTTCCCTAATGAAAAATTATACTTCTGCCTAACAAGAACATTCTTGATAAAATAAGTAATTGTTAAGTGGGTAGAAATAATCGAATATTTCTGCTTTTTTCCAAGCTTAAAAAGACAAGCTATGATAAAAAGTTACTTGTAGGAAGTATTTTGGAGATAAATTTACAGAAACTTCTCTCCAAAACTTGATGGAAAAAATTAATTGGCAATAGATTTTATTTTAATTTGGAATGCTTAATATTGTATCTTAATTGTTTTTCCTTTTCGCGAAGCATTTCTTTAAGATCTTCCAAATTATAAGTCCTAAATTCAACACCCTCCTCTCTCATATGCACTGCTTCTAGCCCAGCGTTTATAATCTCTTTCTGGCAAATCATACACGGACCATAGATTTTGCGCTTATCTTCGCTGCTTTCATTATATCCGCCTTTAATTCTTTCGCTGGAAATATACATTTCTCCGCCTACTAAACTCACTCCCACCCTTGCTGCATTTATTATAGCGTTTTGTTCTGCGTGTACACTCCTACACAGTTCATATCGTTGTCCAGATGGAATTCTAAGCTCCTTCCTGAGACATTTTCCCATATCAATGCAATGATCTGTCTCTCTAGCAGCCCCCACGTAACCCGAGCTAAGCTCTACACCGTCCTTGATAATAACTGCACCTATTTTCCTCCTTAAACAGGTACTTCTTTCAGCGGCAACTTTTGCCCTATTTAAGAAGTGTTCAAATTTGTTCGGTCTGTTGCTTCTTGTGCTAACTCTGATCATAAACTATCCCTTTTGATTCAATTGATGTTTCTAGCAATTCATGTACGCTAAAATTGAAAGACTTAATGAAAGAAAATACACGAACAAGGATTGGCCTTACAAGTTGGGCATCTGATATTGCCGTCGTCATCAAAATACTCTTCACTTAGCTTCTCTTCCAATGATGGCAATTTAAATTCAGAATGCTTTGCTATATAGTCTATTTTGTTCATAATTGAGCAAAACCAAGAAAA
>NJBL01000008.1 GCA_005223145.1 bacterium (candidate division B38) B3_B38
CCGCTGGTGGTGAATGTGGGGGTGAGGTATGACCGTTATGGCTACTGGGAGGGCGAGGGATTTCTGAGCCCCCAGGTGGAGGTCAGTTACCAGCCGGTATCCAGGACGAGGATTGCCGGCTCAGTTGCCTATCGGGCACGGGGCATCGGCAGTGGAGCTCTGGAGGTGAGGGAGAGCCTGTTAATGGGGAGGATGCTGGCGGTGGAGCGAGCCCTCTGCTACCGGGTGGGTGTGGAGTATGGTGAGGGGGGCAGCTATCAGATGGGAATTGTCGCCTATTGGGATGAGATTGAGGACCATCTGTTGAACCTCTATCTTCCCTCCGACCTTCGGGGGAGGGTGCTGGTATGGAATGTGGGGGATGCCCTGCTGAGGGGATTTGAGGTGGGGTTGAGCAAGCGTTTGAGCCATTTTTTGCAGGGGAGTCTGGCTTACAGCTATGGGGAGGCGCTTCCCCATTCCCGGGGGGAGTTCCTTCTGCCCACGGTGGGGTTTCAGGGGGAGGTGCTGAGCTATGGTCAAGCCCACGACCTCACCACCACCCTTCAGGCGTTGATAGAGCCCATCGGGACCCGGCTGATGGCTACCTACCGTATGCAACTGGGCTATATGGATGGGGGCAGTGAGCTAAGAAGGCTGGGGAGCCTCTCCTCGTTTGACCTGCAGGTGCGACAAAGGTTCTCCCTGCCCGGGGAGGGGGTTGCCCGGGGGGAGTTCTATCTGCTGCTGAAGAACCTCCTTGATGACCGGACGGTTAGCTTCTTCAACCTCAGGGAGCTTAACCCCCTCGGCTTCCCACGGAAGATATCCACCGGGCTATTTTTCATCTTTTAGGGTTATGAGTTAGGAAGAGAACGAAGATATGCAACTGAGAAGGGATTATAAAAAGACCCTGCTGATAGCGGTTAGCCTCCTTATAATGTTGATGGGAGGTATGAGCCTATTTTATCGGGCTCAATACCAAGAACCCTACGATGGGGTCAACTGGGAGGTAGCGAAGAACGGCTTTATCCTCCTTAAGCCCGAAGAGGGGAGCCCTGGTGCAGAGGCGGGAATTAAACCTGGGGACACTCTGTTGAGGATTGATGGGCGGAGGTCCTTTCCAAACCGGTTAATAAGAGAGGTACACTGGATGGTCTCCAGCCCCGGGCAGGTGAGCACCATTCTTACAAGAGATGGGAAAGTAATTGATAGCTTGAGCGAGGAGCTTGACCCCGTCACTGAGCTTAACAAAGCCCTTTATAACCTCGGTGTAGGAGGAGAAATACGTTACACCATCCTGCGTGAAGGGAAGATGCTGGAGAGAGCCCTTCGTGTTCAGGGTGTGCCTTTGCCTAATAACGATACTTACTATTATCTCTGTTTTGTCGGCTTCTGTTTTTTCTTGGTAGGCCTCTCAGTCCTTTATAAAAAGGCGCTGGTTCCTGCCTCTCATCATTTCTATTGGCTTTGTATCTCCTTCTTTGTCCTATTCACATTCTCCCCTACGGTCATTAACTCCCCCTTGAAGAGAGCTATCTTCTGGGGGGATGAGATTGCCCGGGTGATGCTGCCGGCTATTTTTCTCCATTTCTTCCTTGCATTTCCTCAGCGAAAGAGGTTTGTAGAGAAAAGAAGGATAAGCTGGCTTTTATATCTTCCGGGGGCTGTTTTCATTCTGTTAAATGCCCTTTTCTTGAACTATCTAAGGATTTTCCCCTCAGCCGGGGGTGAGTTTATCAGGAATTACAATCAGGAGTTTGCCCTTTTAAGCAAGATAGAGCTGGCATATATGGGGCTTTTTATGGGGGTGGGGATTCTTGCTCTGCTCCATAGCTACCGCTATGAAAGGAGCTTTGTCGCCCGACAGCAGATAAGGTGGGTATTGTGGGGCACCGGGTTAGGGATTCTCCCCATGGTGGCAGTATATATCCCCTTTTATCTGGTGGGTGCTGCCAATCCCTTGCTGACCCTTTTTGCAATCATTCCCCTCCTTCTGATACCCATATCCCTTGCTTACGCCATAGCCAAATATAGGCTGATGGATGTGGAGGTCATCATCAAGCGAGCTATGGTGGCAGGACTGGCTATCTCGGCTATTCTGGGAATCTATCTGCTGATAATCCGTCTGGCGAACCTGCTCATACCTGCCGAGCTAAGCCCGGAGCTTCTCTCCGCAGTGATGCTGCTGGCCACCTTGCTGGTGGCGGTTATCTTCTCACCGCTGCGGAAAAAGATACAGGGCTACTTAGATAAATTGATGTATAGGAGCCGATACGATATAAGGAACACCATTCAAGAATTCAACCGGGAGCTGAGCTCTATTATCAGACTGCCGACTCTGACGGAGAGGGTAATCAAGCAGGTTTCCGCCATGCTCCAGGTGGAAGATATAGGTATATTCCTATGGGATGAGAGGAAGAAGATATTTAAACTGTCCAGGTCCCTGCGAGGAATCGGGGGAAGGCAGCCTCTCTATATGAGTGATGTGCTTTCAGCTTTTCTTCTCTCAGCACTAAAAGATAAGGACTACCTCGTTCTATCTGATATTAAAGCGGTGGAAGAAGAGTTCATCCACGACCAAGAGCTACTGAGCAGCTTGAAGGTCTCTTATCTGATCCCCTTTATAAGCAAAGGGGAGATAAAAGGATTGCTGAGCCTGGGAAGAAAGAAGGAAAGGGTTTGGCTGAGCAGCGAAGACCTGGAATTAGCCGCCGCTTTATCAGGCTCGGCAGCCATGGCCATCGAGAATGCGTTACTATATCAGTCGGTGGAGAAAAAAGCAGCAGAGCTGGAAGCTTTGAAGGAGTTTAACGATAATCTGCTGGAGAGTCTTAATGCAGGCATCCTGGCAATCGACTTACGCCAGCGGATAATAAGCTGGAACAGAAAGCTGGAGGAACTCTGTCAGATAAAAAGGCCCAGAGCAATGGGTAAAAAACTCGAGCAGGTGCTTCCAGCAGATTTTCTCCGCTCTGTAAACAGCCTTATGAGTCCCGAAGAGTGGAGTTCTCCCCAGTTATTCAATCTTTACAAGCTGATTCTGGTAAATAAAAAAGGGAGGAAATCCGTTGTCAACCTATCTATCTCCCCGCTGTTTACCAATGAGCATCGCTTTTACGGTAAGATAGTCATCTTCGATGATATCACCGATCGGGTAAAGTTGGAAGACCAGCTTCTGCAGGCTGAGAAGCTCGCCTCCCTCGGTTTCCTGGCGGCGGGTATAGCCCATGAGGTCAACACCCCCCTGACCGGTATCTCAAGCTACACTCAGATGCTTATGAAGGAGATCGACGACAAGGACCCCAAATCTGAAATACTACACAAAATGGAGCAACAGACCTTCCGTGCTTCTCAAATTGTCAACAATCTTCTTAACTTCGCCCGCCAGAGTAAAGGGCAATTCACTGAGCTTGATGTCAATCAGGTGATAGGCGATACCCTTTCCCTCTTCGATTATCAGCTCCGAAATAGCGGGGTAAAGCTGAAACTTAACCTGGCAAATTCCCCACCCCCCATCCGCGGGGACAAAGGAAAGCTGCAGCAGCTATTCCTGAACCTCCTTAAAAACGCCACCGACTCCATGTCCCAGGGAGGAGAGCTGGGTATCACTTCTAAGGCAGAAAACGACTCCGTAGTTGTATCCATAAGGGATACAGGAGCGGGGATAGCTAAGAAACACCTTCCTAAGATTTACGACCCCTTCTTCACCACCAAAAAGGGAAGACGGGGAACAGGGCTGGGGCTTTCGGTCAGCTATGGGATCATACAGGAGCATTCGGGTTCCATATCAGTAAAGAGCTCCCTGGGTAAGGGGACTGATTTCATCATTAAACTTCCTGCCTTAAAAGTCCACTATGAAGAAAAAAGGTAGAATGCTGGTCATTGACGACGAGCCCTCTATGCAGGAGGTCCTCAAGAAACTCCTGAATGACGATGGATATGAGGTGGCGGTAGCCTCCAGTGGTAAGGAGGGCTTGCACAAGCTGGAGCAGAGTGGGTATGACCTGGTCATCTGTGATGTGATGATGCCGGATATGAATGGGCTTCAGACCTTAGAAGAGATAAAGAGGTTAGCCCCTGAGCAAATGGTCATTATGATAACCGCCTACGGCTCGGTGGAAGATGCAGTTAGCTCCATCAAGAGCGGGGCTTTCGATTACATCACCCGCCCCTATAAGAATGAAGCTGTGCTCAATGCTGTCCAGCGAGCAGTTCGGCAGAGAAGTCTTATTGAAGAGAATATTAACCTCCGCAACATTCTGAAGAAATACCGCTTTGAAAATATGGTGGGCAAGAACAAGAAGATGCAGGATATGTTCAAACTTACCCTTCAAGTTGCTCCCAGCAAGAGCACTGTGCTGATTGAAGGGGAGAGTGGCACCGGAAAGGAGCTAGTTGCTACTGCCATCCATCAGAATAGCCCCCGGGCAAGTAAATCCTTTGTAGTGGTAAATTGCGGCACAGTGCCTGCCGACCTGCTGGAGAGCAATCTCTTCGGGCATGTCAAAGGGGCATTCACCGGGGCAATATCCTCCAAAAAGGGGCTCTTCGAGATAGCCGACGGAGGGAGCATCTTCTTTGATGAGATCGGCAATATCAATCTGGAGACCCAGGCGAAGCTCCTCCGGGTTATCCAAGAGAAGAAATTTATGCGGTTGGGAGGAGTAGATAACATCCAGGTAGATGTCCGCATTATCGCCGCCACCAATAAAAAGCTGAAGGAGATAATGGAAAGGGGCGAGTTCCGTGAAGACCTCTTCTACCGCTTAAATGTTATTAACATACCCCTACCACCTCTCCGGGAGCGCAAAGACGACATACCTTTGCTGGTCAGCCACTTTCTTCAGAAGTATTGCGAGGAGAACAAAAAGAAGCTGTGCAATATCACCCCGGAGGCTATGGCTTATCTGGAGAGCTATCATTGGCCAGGAAATGTGCGAGAGCTGCAGAACATTATCGAACGGGCAGTGGTTCTGGCTACTACAGATATAATCGGAAAGGAGCTCCTCCCCGACTACATCATCAATCCCGCCGTCTCCTTGAACTTCCCGGTGCAATTCCCCTCCAACTCCCTCTCCTTCAAAGAGATGGTACACGAATTTGAAAGGAAGCTAATCCTAAATTCGCTGAAAATGGCTAATGGGGTGCAGAAGAAAGCAGCCGAGCTCCTTAAGATCAACCCGACCACTTTCAGCGAGATGCTCAAACGACTTAATATTGCCAATAAATAGCCCCTGAATAAACCCTTCTTAATGGAAGCATAGAATTAGAACTCTCTCCATCCAAAGTTGAGCAATTATAGGAAGATTTATTCTGCTTTGTGCGATAATATAAGGGGGATTGTGCGGGCCGGAGCGAATCCAACCGGCGAGGCGATTACTTTCTTCTATCGGCAGGAACTTGCCTCTGGCCTCCCTTGGCAGGCTGTCTCCTCCCTTTCTGCCTGGGAGCAAGCTTGTAGCTGAACTTCCACTGGTTATATTGGTTCTTTCCCTGGTAAATGAAGATAGAATTATCCTTGCTTTTGCTGTACACTCCGATTATAGAGTTAGTAGCCAGAGGTTGGGAGGATTCAGCTCCTGGCAGTCGACGACGGGCTTCCGGCAGCCCTCCCCTGAAATTGATAAGTCCCCACTTCCCATCCTTGGTCATGGGATCGGTGTATAATTTTCTGATGCACTTGGTCTTAAGGAGTTCCTCTAATTGTATCGGAAGGCGCCCAAACTTCCGATAGAAGCGGTCGATAGCTTCGATATATTGATTCCCTCGAAACAGGAGCTCCTTCTCCTTTTCCCGCTTCATGACATGGCGCCATACAGGGACCGCCGCTGCCATAAGGATAGACATCACCCCGATGGCCACGATAACAGCCACCAGAGTGTAACCCTTCTCTGAACTCCTCATAATCTCCTCTATTCCTCTTAATTTAAATGTATTATGTTTTTTACTCCAAGTCAAGAGGAAAGCTCTTAGCTCTGGATGTAAATGTAGAATCAAGATGCAAAGAGGAGGTTGCTTTTTTCTTCTGCTCCAGGATTTTTTTCTTTGTTTCAGCTTTTTTTTCTGTTACAATTTTCTAAAACTAAAGAGGGTATCCAATGACCAAGAAGATAAAAGTTGGTGTGGTCTTCGGAGGACAGAGTGCCGAGCACGAGGTATCCCTGGTCTCTGCAGCTTCTATAATGAGAGCTATGGACCCTTCCAAATACATCATCCTCCCCTTCGGGATAACCACCCAGGGGGAGTGGGTGTCTGAGCCGAAGCCTATAATGAGGCTGCGGGAGGGGAAAGTGAGATTCACCACTCGACAACCCTCTGATTCTCTTCTCGGGGTAGATATTGTCTTTCCCGTGCTCCACGGACCCTTTGGGGAGGATGGGACCATTCAGGGGCTGTTCGAAATGCTCAATCTTCCCTATGTGGGAGCAGGGGTACTGGCATCAAGCCTGGCGATGGACAAGGTGGCAGCCAAAAACGTCTTTGCCCAGCACAGTCTCCCTCTGGTAAACTATCTGTTGATAACCAGAGCAGAGTGGACGCAGAGGGCTGACCGGATAATGGAGGATATAAAGGAGAAAATCGGTTGCCCCTGCTTTGTGAAGCCCGCCAATATGGGCTCCAGTGTTGGAATCTCTAAGGTCAAAAACAGGGAAGAGCAAACAAAGGCTATCAACTTAGCCTTCCGATTTGACCGCCGGGTGATTATAGAGCAAGCGGTAAGGAATGCCCGAGAGATAGAGGTCGCTATACTGGGAAACGATGAGCTAATAGTCTCTGTGCCCGGAGAGATCATTCCCGGGGCGGAGTTTTACAATTACTACGACAAATATGTGAACGGTAAAGCCGACGGTCTCATCCCCGCCCCATTGACCCGGGAGAAGGTAGAGGAGTTTCAGCAGATAGCCCAAGCAGCCTACCGGGCTATCGACTGTGCTGGGATGGCGAGGGTAGACTTCTTGATGGAAAGGGAAAGCCAGAATGTCTACCTGAGCGAAATCAACACCATCCCCGGTTTCACCGCCATCAGTATGTTTCCCAAGCTGATGGAAGCCTGTGGGGTCAGCTATTCCAGGCAGATTGACCGTCTGATTGAACTGGGTCTGGAGCGCCATCGGGAGAAGAAGAGCCTCCGGTCAATGCTCGACCTCAAAAGCGACTGGTACAAAAAGGATACCGCAGATGAGGGGTAGTGGATGAAGAACATCTTTCTGACCGGCAGACCAGGCTGCGGCAAGACCACGGTAATTAAAAAGACCATCGCCCTGCTGGGAAAGGTCAAGCTAAAGGGCTTCTACACCATCGAGATGCGCTCCAGAGGAACCAGGGTCGGCTTCCAAATAACCACTCTTGATGGAAAACACGGGATATTAGCTCACGAGAACCTCCATAGCGACAAAAAAGTGGGAAAATACGGTGTATGCCTGAAAGATATTGACGCTGTAATAGTGCCTTCCATCCGTCCAGACCGGCATACCCATCTTATCATTATTGACGAGATAGGCAAGATGGAGTGCTATTCCGAGGAGTTCAAAAAAGCAGCCGTTCAAGCGGTGGAATATGACACGGTAGTCCTGGGAACCATTGCCATTGGAGGCTCCCCCTTTATTGAAAGTTTCCGGCGCCGCCCTGACATAAAGCTTATCGAAATCACCAGAGACAACCGTGACCCTCTCCCCCAGGAGATAGCCAAAATCATATTAAAGGAGCTGAGAAAGGAATAGAGCTATCTCCAGCAGAGGACTCTCCCCATACCCCCCCCGTAAAGACATCTCATTCTCTTGACATAAAGAATTTTTGTATTATGGGGCACAACGGGGAAGAGAAAAAGTCCAAGCTAAAAATTCCCTCTGGCGAAAATATCACCACATCTTCCTTCTTATGTGGCTTTTGTTCACCTTCAAAGAAATCATTATATAAACCTCCAATAATCAACCCTGCTCAGCGAATGCGAGGAGCATGTCAGGGGTCCTCACCCAATTTGGCTTGACCGATGACGCTAAATTATGGTATAAAAATAAAGAACTTCAGGGAAAGGGTTAATTTTTTAAAAGGGCTCAAAGCTCAAAGATAACTTCTCCACTCCATATTCATGATGTTTTCTCAAAGGATTGAAGGGCGAGGGACAAAGGGCAAATTCTATCTGGCTATCATATTGATTTTGCTTTTCCCGCTATCTCCTTTAGCTCTATCCCACGATGTTGACATCGCTCAGCAGCACAGCCAGGCAAAATCCAAAAAAAAGGAAGAGTTGAGAAAATTAAACCTGCCCATAGAGGTGTATCTACCACACTCTTTCTCCGAAGCGAACTTTGACCACCAAGAGGGGGAGCTCGATCTCTCCCTCGATTTCCTTTACGACTACAGCGAATTCTTCGAATACAACCGCTACCTCATCTACTACCGGATGACCCCGCGAGTCACCCTGAAAAGCTTAAATATTCTCTTCGGCGGTCCGGCGAGACCATTCGCCGGTGCTCCCATATGGGATGGACTGTTTCTCCCCGTCCATTCTTTAAATCGTGACCCAGTATTGCGAACTTTTTGGTGGGACTGGTAACTACCAAAATCTAATTAAAGCGACACCGCTCATAATAATAAATGCCAGAAAAGAGCCACTTCAGGGAGCTTTTGCCTGGAAGGTTAGTTCTATGTCTGACAAGATGAGAGGACTAAACTTATTCATATTTCTGCCATGGCTATTCATAGGTCCGTAAGGTAATGTCTATTTTTCCTAAAAAGGAATAAAATTCCACAAGGAGGGAAAACTATGAGCAAAAGGGCTACGGGATGCTTAATAGCTCTGGGAATATTTCTTGCGCTCCTGGTTGCTCTTTTTCTGGCAACCCTGTTAACCTTGAGGGCTCCATCCATAAAGGCAAACACCGTGCTGGAGCTCCCTATTGAGGGGACTCTGATAGAGTGCCCCCCCACCTCCATGCTGGAGAGGTTCTTCATGGCGAAGGTGACTGTAGTATGGGAGGTCCTTCAGGTTCTCCAGACAGCAGCCAAAGATAATGAAATTTCAGGGGTAATTTTGAAAATTAGCCCCCTCAACAGCGGACTGGCTAAGATACAGGAGCTGAGAAAGGGAGTAATCGATTTTAAACGCTCGGGGAAGTTTGTCCTCTCCTTTTTAGAAACAGCGGGAAACAAGGAGTATTATCTGGCATCTGCCGCCGATGAGGTTTGTCTGGTGCCCGTGGGGGACTTAAATCTCACCGGGCTAGTCACTGAGGTCACCTTCTACCGCGGCTTTTTCGACAAGTGGGGCATGATACCCAACTTCGAACATATTGGTGAATACAAAAGCGCCTCCGATATTCTGACCCGCAAGGAGATGTCCCCTGCTCATCGGGAGGCGACCGACTCCCTTCTGGACAGCCTTTACCAATCTCTTTTAAAGGACTTAGCCCAGCGGAATAAACTCTCCAACCCACAAAATGCTCAGGAACTCATCGATAAGGGTCCCTTCACTGCCCAAGAAGCCCTTGAAGAGGGTCTGGTAGATCAGCTTCTTTACGAAGACCAGTTTTACGAGCTTGTCCGCCAGAAGAACAAAGGACAACTGCCCTTAGTCACTGCTAAGGATTACCAGCGCTCTGCCGTGAGACCTCCGGCGTGGGGGCGGCGTCCCAAGATAGCCCTGATCTATGCCACCGGAACTATTGCCACCGGAGATAGCTTCTATGCACCCCTGGTAGGCAGGGTTATGGGGTCGAAAACCATCTGCCAGGCTATAAGATCAGCTCGAAAGAACAACTCCATCAAAGGGATTGTTTTCCGCATAGATAGCCCTGGGGGGTCGGCTCTGGCTTCGGACATCATCTGGCGGGAAGTGGAGCTTACTCGAGGAAAAAAGCCCTTCGTGGTCACTATGTCGGATACCGCAGCTTCAGGAGGATACTACATCGCTATGGGAGCCGACAAGATTGTAGCTCAGCCAACAACCGTCACTGGTTCCATCGGAGTTATATCGGGCAAGTTCGACCTGCGGGGTCTATATGATAGGCTGGGAATCAACAAAGAGGTCATTACACGCGGAAAGAATGCCGACCTGTTCTCCGATTATCGGAGCTTCTCGCCGGAGGAGAAGGAGATTCTGCTGAAGATGATAGGGAACATCTATAAAAACTTCGTGCACAAGGCCGCCCTGGGAAGAGAGATGACCGACGAGGAGATCGACTCTATTGGAAGAGGCAGGGTATGGACCGGAGAGCAGGCTAAGGGGAATGGCTTGGTGGACGAGCTTGGGGGAATAACCGAAGCAGTCTCCCTGATAAAAGAGATGGCTAACATACCAGCAGAGGAGGAGGTGGAAGTGGTCATTTATCCCAGGGTGCGACCGTTGATATGGAGTCGTTGGCTAGAAATAGTCAAAACAGAAGGAATTAACCTTCCTGAAGAACTTCTGTCTGCAACACTCGGGCTAACATCAAAAGCCAGAGAACTCCTTCGGGAAAGGGTCTTTACCCTGCTCCCCTACTCTATCCGCTTCAGGTAAGGCAAGGAAGGCGACAACAAGTACCCACTGCTCACACCACTATGGCATGCCGATTATCTGCAGGTGGTATCAAAAAGGGGCGGTTTATGGCTCTTATCTTCAAAACCGAAGTCCCTTTCCTCTAGGCGGATGTTTAGATGAGGATAATATTGGCACTTCAAAGCCTAAAAGGTGGCTCTAACGACCATCTCCAGGGGCATCCTCACTCTAACTTGCTGAGAACTACCCGCTGTGCCATAGAGCCCTCGACCCTTCCCTTGAATCTTCCCATGACCTCGCGCATCACCTTCCCCATCTCCTTCTTCTCCTTCACTTCCAGCTCGGCAATTATATCAGCAACTATCTTCTCCAACTCCTTCTCGCTTAAAGGAGGAGGGAGGTATTTTTTCAGAACGATAACCTCATCCTCTTCCTTCTCCACCAGGTCTTGCCGTCCACCTTTATCAAACTGCTCGATGGAATCTTTTCTTCTTTTTATCCCCCGCTGTATGAGGATCCAAATCTCCTCCTCGGTTAATTCCCGCCGCAGTCTAAGCTCTTCGTTATGGACCTCTGACAGGAGCAACCTCAGAGTAGAAAGGGTGGTCTTATCCTTCTCCTTTAACGCCTTTTGCATGTTCTTTTTTATTTTTTCCAGCATCTCCCTCAACTTCCCAAATATAAGCTTTAGAAAATTTGTCGCTGGTATATTATGTTATAACAAGGGGGTTGTCAAGAGATAAAGTGCTAAAATAAAAGGGGTGAGAACCCCGTGGGAAAGGAATTTTAGCTTTACAACTAAAAGCTCTCATGATAAAATATTTCAAACGGTGAGATCTTATGTCTGGACATTCTAAATGGAGTACTATTAAAAGAAAGAAGGGCAAAGAAGATGCCCGCCGGTCGAAAATCTTCGGCAAGCTGATAAGAGAGATATCTATCGCTGCCCGCCTGGGTGGAGGTGACCCCAACGGGAATCCTCGCTTACGGAACGTCATCTTAGCCGCCAAGGCAGCTAATATGCCGGCTGATAACATCAAGCGAGCCATCCAGAAAGGAACCGCCGAGCTGCCAGGCACTTCTTACGAAGAGGTAACTTACGAAGGGTATGGTCCGGGAGGTGTGGCTATGATGATACAGGTATTAACCGACAACAAGAACCGAACCCTCCCGGAGATAAGGCATCTATTTGCTAAAAACGCAGGGAATCTAGGCGAAAGCGGCTGTGTCTCCTGGATGTTTGACAAAAGAGGTTACATCGTGGTCGAAAAGGATAAGGTTGACGAAGATAGGCTTATGGAGTTAATCCTGGAAGCCGGAGCCGAGGATATGGGCGAGGATGGGAGCAACTACGAGATTTTCACCTCTCTGGATAGCTTTGAGACAGTGCATAACTCTGTGAAAAACCATAACATTGAGATAGCTGCTCAAGAAATCGCCATGGTGCCCAAGAGCACAGTCAAGGTAACCGGGAAGAAGGCTCAGCAGGTGCTGAGAATGATGGAAGAATTAGAAGACCACGACGATGTCCAGAGTGTATGGGCGAACTTTGACATCGATGAATCGGAGATCGAAGGGTAAGAGAACAGCCATAAATTACTTAAGCTATCCTTTTGCAAGAAGATAGCGAAGCTAACCCTGTCAAGACTTAAAATCTATTGTATGTGAGACCCTGAGTGCGAATTTTAGGCGTTGACCCCGGCTCCCGGGCTACCGGCTATGGGCTCATTGAAAAAGAAGGCGAGAGGCTTCTCTTCATAGCCTGCGGAGTTATCCAACCCCCTCAAAATTCCCCTTTCCCCATTATATTGAAAGAACTCTACCAAAAGTTGCAACAGCTAATCCAGCTTCACCAACCAGAGGTAATAGTTCTGGAAGACCTCTTCTACTCGCGGAATGTCCGCATTGCCCTGAACCTGGGGCATATAAGGGGGGTATTGATGGTGGCGGCGATAAACTCCGGTCTGCCAGTGGCTGAATATACTCCTCTGGAGGTGAAGAAGGCAGTGGTGGGTTACGGGAGAGCCGATAAATATCAGGTGCAACAGATGGTCAAGCATCTACTGGGACTATCGACCCTCCCGCAACCCTACGACGCTTCCGACGCCCTGGCAGTAGCCATCTGCCACGCTCATTGCCTGTGGAAATGAAAGATGGTAACATCCAGAGAATATAAGAGATAAATCCCTCGGAGGAGGAAAGGAAGAGGCGATGATTGCCCTGCTCACCGGTAAGCTCCGGCGCAAGGAACCCAATGAGGTAATTATTGAGGTCAACGGGGTGGGCTATAGGGTGGTCATACCCCTATCCACCTATTACCGCCTCAAATCGGATGAGGAACCGGTAACCTTAATAATTTATACCTATGTGAGAGAAGATACCATCGCTCTATACGGCTTCTTAACCGACCAAGAGAGATTGATATTTGAAAAGCTCATCTCCATTTCCGGCTTAGGTCCTAAATCAGCCATAATTATACTCTCTGGTCTCCCCACCGAGGAACTTATATCAGCAGTGAGAAAGGAGGACCCTTCCCCATTAAGCTCCATCCCCGGCATCGGACCAAAAACCGCCAACAGAGTGATTCTGGAGCTGAGGGATAAGCTCAAGGGGGTGGTCTCCCTTCTTGAAGAAAAGGCTATGGCGCCCTACCCGACAGCACCCCTCACCCCTATGAAGAGGGACCTCCTCTCCGCCTTGATGAATCTCGGTTATAAAAAATATGAAGCGGAAAGAGCCATTAAGGAAACACTCATCTCTTTGGGGGAGGAATCATCTTTTGAGAATGCTATCAGAGAAGCCTTGAAGATCTTAGCCAAGCATTAGATTCTCAACTTGTAAGCAGAGGACTAAAAAATGTGTTATAATACCTCCAAATGATGACGATGAGCTCTTACAAAAATTAGCCAGAGTTGAAAATCTACAAAAATGAGCAAAAGGATAACCTCCGGCGAACCGATAGACGATGATCTAAGATACGATGCCTCCCTTCGCCCCAAAAGGATGGTGGAGTTCATCGGTCAGAAGAAAGTCAAAGAAAACCTATCCTTATTCATCGAGGCGACTAAAAGGAGGAACGAACCCTTAGACCATGTCCTGCTTTTCGGACCACCGGGACTGGGAAAAACCACCCTGGCGCACATCATCGCCAATGAACTGGGAGTCAGAATCAAAGCCACCTCGGGACCAGTTATCGAAAAGGCTGGCGACCTGGCAGCCCTGGTGACCAACCTGGGGGAACACGAGGCACTATTCCTTGACGAAATCCATCGCTTAAGCCCCGCCATTGAGGAAATTCTCTATCCGGCTATGGAGGAATACAAGCTGGACCTGGTCATCGGACAGGGACCGAGCGCCCGAACAGTCAAGTTAGACCTCCCCAGGTTCACCCTCATAGGTGCTACCACCCGGGCAGGGCTGTTGACCCCACCTCTAAGAGGTCGCTTCGGCATAGTGCATCGCTTAGACTTCTACACCGAAGAGGAGTTGAAGGTCATTGTAGAGCGCTCCGCAGGCATTCTCAACATCACCATTACCCCCGAAGGGGCGCTAGAGATAGCCCGTCGCTCCCGTGGTACCCCCCGCATAGGCAATCGCCTCCTCCGGCGGGTGAGAGATTATGCTCAGGTAAAAGCCGATGGAAAAATAACTAATAAGGTCGCTTTAGCCTCCCTGGAGATGTTAGAGGTTGACCATTTCGGATTTGATGAAATCGACCGCAAGCTTCTGCTGACCATCATCGACAAGTTCGACGGCGGTCCGGTGGGGCTGAACACGCTCTCGGCAGCTATCGGAGAGGAGAAGGATACCATTGAGTGTATCTATGAGCCCTTTCTGTTACAGATAGGATTCCTTGATCGCACTTCCCGAGGAAGGAAGGCGACTCTATTAGCTTACAAGCATTTTGGTAGAACAAAAGGGAATAAACCCGGGCAGAAAAAGCTCTGGTGAAATAATCTATAGATCAGTTAGTCAAAGGGGAGCAAAAGGGGTTCCCCTTTTTAATATGTCAGATGAATATAGTAGTCCATATATGTTGTGCTCCCTGCTTTCTCTATTTGGAAGAGGAACTTCGTAAAGGGGGGCACAGGGTAATCGGCTTCTGGTACAACCCTAATATCCATCCCTTGCTTGAATATCGATGTCGCCTGGAAAGCCTCAAAAAATACTGCTTGGAGAGTCAGGTAGAGTTGCTTATAAATGATAGCTACGAGCTGGAGAAATTCCTCCAAGGCGCCCTCAATGAACCCGAACTTAGATGCCGCTTCTGCTACCGCCTCCGGCTGGAAGCTGCCGCCCGGGAGGCAGCCTCAGAGAAATTTGACGCCTTTACCACCACCCTCCTGGTCAGTAAATATCAAAGGCACGAGCTTATTAAAACCATCGCCCAGCAAGCCGCCCGAAAATATGGGGTTAACTTCTATTATGATGATTTCCGCCGTGGGCATTACCAGGGACATAATAGAGCTCGGGAGCTGGGCATCTATAGACAGAAATACTGCGGATGTATCTTCAGTGAAAGGGACAGATATTCCTAATGAAATCCCTTCCTTTAGAGGTTGCCGATGAAGGTCTCCGAATTCGATTTTCATCTCCCACCAGAACTCATTGCCCAATACCCTTCACCGAGAAGAGGGGACTCCCGATTGATGGTTGTTGACCGTCAATCGGGCAAGGTCACCCACGCCCATTTCTCCCTCTTTCCCCAACTTCTGCATGCGGGTGACCTTTTGGTTCTTAACAACACGATGGTATTCCCCGCCCGACTGCTGGGTCACAAAGAGGGGAAGAATGGAAAGGTTGAGGTTTTATTGGCTAAGCGGCTGACCCAGAACTGCTGGGAGGCGCTGGTCCGCCCGGGTAGGAAGCTCCGTCCAGTGGACCGGGTCATTTTCGGGGACGGGGAGCTCCAGGCTACCATCAAGGAAAGAGGAGAAAGGGGAAAAAGGCTCCTCCAGTTCCATTACCGGGGAGATTTCTTCCAGTTGCTGGAAAAGCTCGCCAACCCTCCCCTTCCCCCATATATTAAGCGAGCTGCTTCAGCGGAAGACCGCCTAAGGTATCAAACCATCTTTGCCGAGGAGCGAGGAGCCATCGCAGCCCCCACAGCCGGTCTCCATTTCACCCCCGAGACCCTTTCCTCCTTGAAGAATCAGGGGGTGGAGCAGGTCGCCATCACCCTCCATATAGGGGTAGGCACCTTTCAACCCATTGAGGCGAAAGAGGTTGAGGAGCACAAAATGGAGGAGGAGTATTACAGGATAACACCCCAAGCAGCCACCAAACTAAACGGTGCCCTTGAGGAAGGGCGTAGGATAATTGCAGTGGGAACTACCACTACTCGAGCATTAGAGAGTGCTTCTTCTGCTACGAAGAGAATCCCTTCTGGTGAAGGATGGACCAACCTCTTCATTTACCCCGGATACCAGTTCGAGCTGGTAAAGGCTCTGTTGACAAACTTTCACCTTCCCAGATCCTCTCCGCTGATGCTGGTATGCGCCTTTGCCGGGCGGGATTTGATAATGGAAGCCTACCAACAAGCAATAGTAGCTGGCTATCACTATTATAGCTATGGTGATTGTATGCTTATCTTGTAAATGAATTCCCTCAGGTCGACTATCTATCAAACCAAAGACTTTACCTTGATAACTTAAATGGGAAAAATTGATGATAGGCCCCGCCACCATTGGTGGGGGGAAGAAAATCTGTCAGTTGATTTTATCAGTGCTCCCTGGGTACTTCTATTGATTCCGGTTCATACTTGCCAAAGATCATCTTTCCTGCGGTAGTCTGAAGGACGCTGGTCACCACCACTTTGATTGTCTTACCAATAGCCTTTCTGGCATTGTCTACCACCACCATTGTACCATCATCTAAATATGCCACCCCTTGCGAAGGCTCTTTCCCCTCCTTTATGATGAAGACCCGCATCATCTCCCCGGGCAAGACCACCGGCTTTAGCGCATTAGCCAACTCGTTTATGTTCATAACCTCAATCCCTCTCAACTGGGCTATCTTATTGAGGTTGAAATCGTTGGTGACAATCTTACCTCCCAGGTGTTTGGTCACCTCTATCAACTTCAGGTCAACCTCTTTAATATTGGGGAAGTCAAGCTCCGAAATCTGAACATTGATGTGGGCTTGCTTCTTTATCCTCTGCAAGATGTCCAGTCCCCGCCGCCCCCGGTTCCTCTTAAGGCTATCGGAGGAGTCGGCTACCCGCTGTAGCTCCCGCAAAATAAACTGGGGGACAATCAAGCTACCATCAATAAAGCCAGTCTCGCAGACATCGGCTATCCTCCCATCTATGATTACGCTGGTATCCAGAACCTTGTATCTCTCTATCACCCCTCGCTCTTTGAACGCTGCCTTTATATTCCTCAGGTCGAGCCACTCCCCTTTTTGGGCTCCTACCACCAGCCCCAAGTAACCCAATCCTCCCAGAAGCAACAACCTAACGAAATAATCCCCCACAAAAGAAAACTCCATCCCTCCGAGAATTGCGATTACCAAACTGGCCAAAGCAATTCCCACTAAGAAACCAATAAGGGATCCTATCAGAACTTTTACCGGCAATTTCCGGACCTTAATATCAAGAGCTATAACGATGAGGGAGAGAATGAATCCAAACCCCATCCCCACCAAGTTTGCTAACCCCAAGGGCGCAAGGAAATAGCCAATGGTTGAACAGAGAACAACGAAGACAACCCTGATAATCAAGATTCCCACTCTTTTTCACCTCCTAACAAAAAAGATGCCTGTTCAAAATTTATTAATATATTGGCTAAAAAGATTCTTTTATTAACCTCATTTAGTACATCCATCTTTCTCCTACTTTCTGGACATTAGAAAGAGTTTACTGCATATACTCTTCATCCGGGGATTTCTTCCTTTTTTATAGTGTATTTATTGAGCTTCCTTCTCTTTTTTAATTGGTTCGGCAAAGAACATCTTAAAAATTGTAAAAAGCAAATTCTCTTCTCGAATCAGCTTAAAGCCAGCTTTGTGAATATTATCTGAAGTTTTTCTATTAATGTGAACACCACTGAGTGCTGAAGTCAACGGGTCGAGAGTATTGAATGTCCACGCCATCAGTGCATTCTCTGGAAGCACGTGCTCAATAAGCAGCGCCTGACCTTCCGGCTTGAGTACTCGTTGTATTTCTTGCAGTCCTTTAATTGGGTCAGGCACAGAGCAAAATACAAAGGTTGCTACTACTGTATCAAAAATGCTATCACCAAAAGCGAGCTGCTGAGCGTCCATCAGGGCCAGAGGAATCCCTTTGGATTTAGCAAGAGGCTTCGCTTTAAACATCATCTCTTCACTTAGATCCACGCCGGTAGCCCAGTATTCCTGTCGGTAATATCGTAAATTTTTTCCCGTGCCAACGCCTACTTCCAAAACTCGAGGGCCTCTGACTTTCCTGAATAATCGCCTGCGCCAACGCGCATACCAGAAAAGCTCCAATGGCAATTCCATCAGATTATAGAACTTGGCGTTGCGGTCATACTTTTTCCGCGTTATAAGAGTAGCTTTCTCTATTTCCATGTTCATTGAATAACTCTTAGTATTCCTTCTGCCGTATGTTTTTATCTCCTTGATTAAAACTGCTAAATACGATCTATGATTTTCTTTAATTTGCCCTGAACTTTCTCAGCAATTTTGAGCAACCTTGGGTTCTCAATCGCTTTCATTGATGCTACCGGGTCCACAGCAGACACTTCCACTTCAGATGGGGAAACCTCTTGAACAATCACATTACATGGCAGCATGGTGCCAATTTTGTTCTCAACCTGTAATGCTTCATAGGCAAAAGAGGGATTGCACGCACCTAAGATTTTGTATTTTGGAAAATCTACATTCAGCTTTTTCTTGAGAGTCTCCTTGACATCGATCTCTGTTATGACACCAAACCCCTCTTTCTTCAGCTCATCTTTTACCCTTTCAATTGCTTCATCGTAGGACATATTTAATGTTTTGGTAAAATGGTAGCTAAACAATAGTACCTCCTGCTCATTAGTCAACTTAACAAAACTTTTTTGATTAAAGGAGGTCCAACACAACACCTTGGATTGGACCCCCTTTAAGACTCATTACTCCTTGGTCTTCTCCTTCTTCATCTCTTCCATTCTTTTGCTCATCTCCTGCATGTTGTTCATAGCGCTCTGCATGTGCTCGGTCATCGTCTTCATATGCTCCTGGAACTGCTCCATATGCTTTTTCATAACTTTATCTTTCATCATCTCCTCATTCATCATCATCGAATCCATGTTCTCCATCATGCCCTTCATATGCTGAGACATATAATGCATTCTCATCATCATATTTCTCATATTCATCATCCCCATGCATTCAGGATGCATCTTCTGTCCCATCATCATATCCATGTTCTTCATCATTTCACCGCACCGGCTCATCATTTTGTCCATGGATTGCATCATCTCTTTCTGGTGCATCTTAGCTTTTTCCTGCCCGGAAAAGCCGATTGCTCCCCAAGTAAAGACTAAAAGAATGATAGAAGAAGAAATGCCCAAGGTCTTAAGATGCTTTCTCACGATTGTCGCCTCCTTTTTTATTGGGTTGTGCTATTTATAGCCTCTTCTATCTTTCAATATATATAATGCCAAATAAGTTGTTTTCTTACATTCATTCTTAATTATCAGGCAGTTCGGAGCAATATCCGAGATCTCACACCTTGCCCTAAGGTACAGTGAGTCGCAGATCTCAGGAAATATCTTCTGATTTTAATCGGTCTTTCCTTTTTTGAATTGATTTTTAATTTTCAAGAGAGTAAATCTCTCTTTTTCTGCTCAAATTCTTCTTTGTCGATCTCTCCTTTAGCATACCTTTTTTTCAATATTTCTAAAGGACTTTCACTCTGCCTGGTCTCACCTGGTCTGCTTTGCTGAATTAACCATTTAATGAAAAAGACCAAACCAACAATAACCAGAACCCAAAATATCCACATAAACCACCCGAACATCCAGTGATCTCCCCACATCATCTTTATCACCTCTTTTTATGTGCCTAAGATCTTTTATCTCCTTTAAAACAGTGCCTCTATCGCTTCCTTGAGCGACCTTACCCCTATGAGCTCGATTTTCGGCCTCAGCTCCGATAAAGCCAGATTACTCTTGGGCAGAATACACCTTTTGAAGCCCATAGCCGCCGCCTCTTTGATGCGTGAGGACGCCTGGCTTATCCCCCTCACCTCTCCGGTTAAACCCACCTCTCCGAAGATGGCTGTGTGGGAGTCAACTGCCACATTCTTAAAGCTCGAGGCAATGGCAATGGCCACTCCCAGGTCAGTTGCTGGCTCGAGGACCGACACCCCACCGGCCAGGTTTACAAAGATGTCGTTCCCCATGAGCTTAAACCCCATCCGCTTATCCAGCACGGCAATAAGAAGGAAGACCTTATTGTAATCGAGTCCTATGGTTACCCGCCGTGGATTCCCATAGCTGGAGGAGCTGACCAGCGCCTGCACCTCTACCAGCAGCGGACGAGAGCCCTCCATACAGCTTATCACTACCGAGCCAGGGACATTTATGGAGCGCTCAGCTAATAGCACCTGCGAGGGATTGGGCACCGGCTGCAGCCCCCGGGTACCCATCTCAAATATTCCCAGCTCGTTAGCTGGTCCGAAGCGGTTTTTAACCGCCCGGAGAATACGATGGGCTTGATGTCGTTCTCCCTCAAAATAGAGAACTGTATCTACTATATGCTCCATGGTGCGGGGACCAGCGATATAGCCCTCCTTGGTGACATGACCGATAATAAAAATCGGAATCTTTCGACTCTTTCCAAAAAAGAGCAGCTGCAAAGCCCCCTCACGCACCTGGCTGATGCTCCCCGGAGCTGACTGAAATCGGAGGGAGAAGATGGTCTGGATGGAATCTACTATTATGGTTGTGGGGCGCAGCCTATCCACCTGCTCGAATACTCTCTCCAGGCAGGTCTCTGCCAGAAAATAAAGCTTGTCAGGGCGAAGCTTAAGCCTTTCACCCCGCAGCCTGATCTGGCTTTCTGACTCCTCGCCAGAAATATAGAGGATAACCTCTCCCTGGAGGGAGAGCTTCTCGGCTATCTGAAGAAGGAGGGTCGATTTTCCGATGCCTGGCTCTCCCCCTATCAGCACCAGGGAGCCGGGGACAATCCCTCCACCCAACACCCGGTCAAATTCATCTATTCCTGTCTTGAGCCTGCGAAGCTCCTTTTCGTCAATCTCCTGATAAAGGCGAGGGACTGCCTCCTCCTCCAGGAAAGGTGCCCACTGCTCGCCGATGAGGGCTCCTTTCTGTCTCTCCTCCACCAGGCTGTTCCAACTGCTACATTCGGGGCAGCGCCCCAACCACTTGGGACTCTGATAACCGCAGCTCTGGCAGATAAAAATAGTTCGTTCCTTTTTATCCATAGATTTTCTCAGAATCTGTAGCCTATGCCAAATAACAATTGCCGTCTATCCTTGCTTAAGAAGTCGTCATAACCTCCACTAAAAAAGAGTCCTCCATAAGGGAAAAAGTTGACCCTAAAACGGCAATGGGGGTTATTCTCTCGACCGAAGTTGAAGGCATCGATGGAGAAGCTCATTTGCTCCTTAGCAATGAAGAAATCAAGCCCGGCTCCAAATTCCGACTCAATCAGACCTCCCCTCAGGAGCAATTGGCTAAACCTCTGCCCGACCTGGGCAGACATCAGGAATCCCTTCTCCTGGGTTGTTGTCCTGACCTGGGAAGTAAGAATAGCGCCGGTGGGGTCAATGGTCTCCATCTCTCTGGTGGTAGTCACCCTTCTGCCCACCTGGTCGTCAATCAACTCCAGAAGGAAGAGCCGGTTACCCCGCGTACGAAAGCCAAGCCCGAAGTAGGTCTTGAAGTTAGAGCTATCGAAATAATAATCGGTCTTAAACCCCAATATGAGGTCCAGAGAACCGAATCCCCGAACTATCTTCCGCGTTTCGCTTGCTGTCTCACTGACACTGTGGATGGTGCTTTTTACTTTATCCCTGACTTCATCATCATAGATAAGCTCCCCTATGGTCCCCTCCCCTTTTTTTATCTTGGAGAGGATTTCGTTGAGGGTCTTGAGGCTCTCGTCGAGCTTCTCGCCCACCCTTTTTATATTGGTTATTCCTTCTTGAAGGTCTGCCCTGTTTTCCTCAATCACAGCATCAATGTTCTGGCTGAAGTTCCTGATGTTCTCAACAATATGAGGAACCTGAGTCCTGAGGTCATCCGTAAGGAGAACCATCTTGTCAAAGGCAAGGTTAATCTTCTCCTTGTTGGTGTCAGATAGCTCCACCAGGGTACTGGAGAGCTTGTCCCAGGTGGCAAAAAACTGCCTTACCCCTTTTTGACTCTCTTCGGAGCCGATAACCTCCCGCACATAATGGACCATATTGTCTATCTCTGCCCCGATGGAGTGCATCACTCCCACCATCTGGTCGAGGCTGGTCGGGGCGAGCCCCTCTACTCGCCCTCCATTAAGAACCCGCGGATTGGCAGGGGTGCCTGAAGAAACCTCTATGTATTTCTCCCCCAGAAGACCGATGGTGCTTACCGCTGCTTTTGCATCAGCGTAAATTTTGACCGCTGGGTCTATTATCAGGGTCACCTCTGCTGTTCCTTTATCGGTAAGCCTTATATCAGAGACTCTCCCTACCTTATAGCCAGCCAGCCGAACATCGGCATCGGCCTCCAACCCGGCAATGGAGGAGAATTCCACCTTCACCAGGTAACCCTTCTCCCTTACCCAGGGGAGGTTTTCGCTTTTGAGCAATAAATATCCGAGAAGGGAGAGACCGATTATAACAAAGATGCCAACCTTTAGTTCAGTTCTCATGGGCCCTCCTTTGTATTCTATTCGAGGGTTGGTATTGGTCCCTCGGCTTCGCCATGGATAAATTGTTGCACCACTGGGTTGGAGGAGCTTTTTATCTCCTCAGGTGAGCCAGTCTCGATAATCTTCCCCTTATAGAGCATGGCAATACGGTCAGCGATCTTGAAGGCGCTCACCATATCGTGGGTGATAGCCACCGAGGTCACCCTGAGCTTCTCTTTCAGGTCAACGATGAGGTTGTTGATAGCATCAGCCATTATGGGATCAAGCCCGGTGGAGGGTTCATCATAGAGGATGATCTCCGGCTGCAAAGCGATAGCCCTGGCTAACCCTACTCGCTTTTTCATCCCTCCACTTAGCTCCGCTGGGCTCAGGTGCTCACCACCCTCCAACCCCACCATTCTCAAGCACTCCTTCACCCTTTCCTCTATCTCCTTCCGCTTCATTTTGGTGTTCTGCATAAGGGCGAAACCTACGTTCTCGCTAACCGCCAGAGAATCAAACAGAGCAGCATACTGGAACAGCATGCCGAACTTTTTTCGGAGCTGATTGAGCTCTTTCTCCTTCAATTCATTGACCTTAATCCCGTCAACCCACACCTCACCGGCATCGGGCTTCAGCAGTCCGATAATGTGCTTGATGAGCACGGTCTTTCCAGAGCCACTGCGACCCATAACCACCATAGATTCCCCCTTCTTCACCTCTAAATTGACCCCATCGAGCACATGATGATTACCAAAAGATTTATGGACATCTATCAGCTCAATCATCCCTGCTCCTTCTATATTTAAATACCCCAAAGAACTTTGGTAAGGAAGAAATCGAGAATCAGTATACTCATACAGGCAACCACAACCGCCTTAGTTGTGGCTCTGCCCACTCCCTTAGCTCCCCCTTCGGTATTGAAACCGTAGTAGCAACCCACCAGGGTTATCCCCAAACCAAAGAAGGCGGCCTTGATCAACCCATTGGTTACATCCCCCAGCTCTAAAATATCAAAGCTGCTTTTGACATAAATGGTGGGATTTGTTCCCAGCAGATTCACACTTACCAAATACCCACCGAACATGCCGATGCTGTCAGCAAATATGGTTAAAACCGGGAGTATGATGATTCCTGAAATAATGCGGGGGACCACCAGGTATTTGACCGGGTTGGTGGCCAAGGTCTCCAGGGCATCGATCTGCTCGGTGACTTTCATAGTGCCTATCTCAGCCGCCATAGCCGAGCCTGCCCTGCCTGCCACCATCAGGGCAGTCAACACCGGGGCTAACTCCCGACAGATGGAGAGGGAGACCACCGGCCCAATGAGGGTTTCGGCTCCGAAGCGCTGAAACCCCTGATAGCTCTGCAAGGCAAAGACCATTCCCGTGAACCCTCCCGTTATCAGCACCACCGGCAGAGAGCGGATACCGAACTCCTCCATCTGATTGGCAATCAGCCTGAGCTGTAAGGGGGGGCGAAATATCCAAAAAACACTTTTCAGTAAAAGGATAAATATGTTCCCCATCTCGGAGCAAAATCTCACCACCCCTTTTTCAATTAATTTGAGCATAATCCTTCAGCTATAAACCCAATAAAAAGAAGCCACCTACTCCTCCTCCTGGGTGGAAAGGTCGAAGAAGGTGGTAAGCTCTTTCCTGAATACAAGCCTCACCATCCCGGTGGGTCCATTCCGCTGCTTGCCGATTATCAGCTCCGCTCGCCCCTCGTTCTCCTTAAGAGGTTCGTATTCCTCCTCGCGGTAGATAAAGCAGACCAGGTCGGCATCCTGCTCTATAGAGCCCGACTCGCGCAGGTCGGAGAGCTGGGGACGGTGGTTTTTTCTTATGTCCGGAGCTCGGCTGAGCTGAGAGAGAGCAATCAGTGGGACCCTCAACTCCTTAGCCAGTCCTTTCAGCGCCCGGGAGATGCTCGATATCTCCTGCACGCGGTTTTGATACTGCCCCGTAGGGTGCATCAGCTGGAGGTAATCTACGATGAGGAGGGTCAAACCGTGCTCCAGCATAAGCTTACGAGCCTTGGCTCGCATCTCCACTACCGATATGGCGGGTGTATCATCAATAAAGATGTTTGCCCGAGAAAGGACTTCCAGAGCCTGACCCAGTCTCCTCCACTCCTTCTCCCCGAGGTAGCCTGTCTTAAGCTTATGGGCGTCGACCCGGGCTTCGGAACAGAGCATCCTGAGGAGAAGCTGCTCTCGGGACATCTCCATGCTGAAAATCCCCACCGTATTCTCTTCTCTCTTACCCACATATTGGGCTATATTGAGGCTCAGGCTGGTCTTCCCCATAGCGGGGCGGGAGGCTATAACCACAAGATCTGAGGTCTGAAGACCAGAGGTGAGCTCGTTAAACCGAGAGAAGGGTGTGGGAACCCCGGTTATCAGCTCCCTCCTCTCTTGGAGATGGTCGAGGGTTTTGAAGCTCGCTTTGGCTATATCTTTTATAGGAACAAAGCCAGAGGTTATCCTTCCTTCGGCAATCTCAAAGACGGAGCGCTCAGCAAGGTCGATAACGGAATCGATTTCTTCATCCTGGGCATAACACTTGCTAATCACCTGATTGGAAGCGGAAATTAAGCGCCGGAGGACCGATTTCTCTTTCACAATGCGGGCATAGTGCTCTATATTGGTGGAACGAGGGACACCATCGATGAGGGAAGCTAAGTAGGCAGGTCCTCCCACCCTCTCTAGTTCGCCGCTGTCAGCGAGAGATTCCTTGAGAGTCACCAGGTCTATTGCCCTGGATTTATCCCATAGGTCAACCATCTTAAGGAAGACCCTTCGGTGGCTCTCCCGGTAGAAGTCGTCGCCGGTCAACAGCTCTATGGCCTCGTTAAGGGTTCTGTTGTCCAGCAGAATGGCACCCAGCACAGAGCGCTCCGCTTCGAGGCTATGGGGGAGCACCTTCTCTAAAGTAAGGTCATCTGCCATCGTTCGCCTCCCCTTATTTGATATTTAAAGAACTCTGTTATCAATATTAAATTTCTTTTATTATATATTAAAACCTGCCTAAAGTAAACTAAAAATTACTCCTTTACCACCCACACCTTCACCTCTCCCATAACTTCGGCATAGAGCTTTATCTTCACCGAGTAGACCCCCAACCGTTTGATAGACTGTTCCATAATTATTCTTTTGCGGTCAATTTCTAAACCTTCCTGTTTTAAAGCTTCGACTATTTCCCCAGGGGTAACCGAGCCGAAAAGAATGTCCTGCTCGCCTGCTTTTTTCCTGATGGTCAAGGAGATTTTCTGGAGCCTGGCTACCATCTCTTCAGCATCTTCCTTCTTCTGTAAGCAGTGGGTCTCCTCAATCTTCTGCTCCCTTTCCAACAGTTTCATGTTCTTCAGGGTAGCAGACAGGGCTAACCCTTTGGGCAAAAGATAGTTTCTGGCATATCCATCGGCTACATCGACCACATCTCCCCGCTGTCCCAATTGGGAGACGCTCTCCTTTAAGATTACTTTCACATCAATACCTCCATTAAAAAAGATACCTTTTCCCCTTATAAATCTTTGACTATATAAAAGAACCATACGGTGTCTTACCTATTCTTGAGGTAGAACCTTCATCAAATGATTTAAGGGACGGGAAATCTGCACTTTTCAAGAGGATAGGCAACCGCAGAGTTTGCTCTCTTCCCTTATCGATAGTCGGTAGTATAAGGTAGAAGAGCTATATTTCGTGCTCTTTTAATAGCAACCGTTAGCTTCCGTTGGTGTCGAGCACAGGTGCCTGAAATTCGCCGAGGGAAGATTTTTCCCCTTTCAGGTATATACTCTTGTAAAAGTCTCACATCTTTGTAATCAATCTCGTCAATCTTATTGGCGCAGAACTTACATACTTTCCGCCGTCTATAGGTAAACCGGCGATAAAACTGGTCTGTTTTCCTCTTCCTCCTTCCAAAGCGCATCCCACCGCTCCTTTCCTGAAAATTAGGGTTTCTCATTATCCCGTAGGGGGGCTTCCTGTTCTACCACTGGCGGTGCATTCCACCAGCAAATCTGGTTCTCCCTGCCTCAGAGTAGTCGCGCCGCAGTCTCTTTACATCAACCTCCTTTGGTGGACCTTTGAGCTTTACTGTAAGGTATATGAGCACTAACTCCATTATCTTAAGCCTCTTCTCCAGCTTCTCCACAATCCCCCGTTTCGCCTGGTAGACGAAATAGAGGTAAACCCCTTCATTAAACCTTTTTATGGGATATCCTAATTTAATCTTACCCCAGTTTTCCTTTTTTTGCAACTCCCCATCTTCTCTGGTTATCGTTTGCTCGACATCTTGGACAAAGCTCTCTATCTCTTCTGGGGTTGCCTGCGGGTTTACTGCTATTATAGTCTCATAAAGCTGCATAATTTAAACTCCTCACCTTTAGTAAGCATAAGTCCAGAGGGTTACCGGAGTCATCCATAATAGATTACAAGAACCCCTTTTTCAATAAGGTGGCAACGATGACCGATGTGACCGCCATAACTATTACTACGCTATTTATCAACGGGCTTACCCCTTCTCTCAGAGTCTCCCCTATCAGGTCGCCAACCTTATAGACTGAACAATCACCGGAGCTCCCCCCCTTTCTTTTCCCTCTCTCCATAAAGATTCTGGCACCCTGCCAGGCGCCCCCTCCGTTGGTCATAAATATGGAAAGGACAATCCCTGAAAGGACGACCCCTCCCAACAGTCCTCCTAACGCTTCTCTTCCCATCAGAAATCCCACCATGGGTGGGGTGCCAAGGGCTATAATCCCGGGCAAAGCCATTTCTTTCAGAGAAGCATTGGCGGAGAACTTGGCCACCAGGGTGAGCCACTTATCTTCCCTTATTCCCTTTTGCTTATCTTTCCCTGGGGATAACTTCTTGCTCATTTCCCTGGAAGCCCTCCTCAGAGAAGATATCACTAAAGAGGCTATAAAAAAGGGTATCAGCCCCCCCAGGAGGAGACTAGCAATGATTCGGGGGCTTGCTATATCGATTATATCTATCCCTTCCACAGAGTAGTAGGCAGTAAAAAGAGCGATAGAAGCTACCGCTGAAAAACCGAGGACAAGCCCCTTACTGGAAGAAGCCCTCTCCTCCTCTACCAGGCTCTCCTGACAGCTAAGAGCCAGAAATATCCCCATAACGGACGACAGGGCCATTGTGGCTACCCCCATTCCAAAAAGCCCCAGAAGCCGGTGAACCAAATAAACGGCCAAGCAGAGTGTCACAATAGGGACAGCGGTGCTCTGCATTCCTGAAGCAAAACCGCTGATGATATTAGTAGCTATTCCGGTAGAAGCAGAGCGGGCAACCGCCCTGGCAGGATTAGACCGAACATAATATTCACTGGTGCCCAAAATTGCCATCCCTGTTATTAGACCTAAAAGGCTGACTTCCCATATTTCCGTCCCCTGTGGGAGATGGAGAGAGAAAAGATATATCGCCAAGACCAGCAAAGCGAAGGATAATATGGAGGGAATTCCAAAATTTGATAAGAATCCTCTTCTGATTCTCGCAAATAAATAGCCTATTACAGAAGCCCCAAAGCCAGCTATTATCAACAGCAATAGGAGCTCCTCCCAGGAAGAACCTCCTGTGGAGGAGTGCATCCCCGTAATAGTCAAAGCCGCTGCCGAAGCCCCATAGCAGGCAAACAGACCAACGGATACTCCCGCAAAGTTCCCTAACCTATTTTTAACCAATCTGGCAGCAGAAGCCAACTCAGGGGAACTTGAGGGAGGGGAGCTTTCCCCCTCCGAGGCTATGGCCCTGATAGCTCCCAGGGCAAACACCTCCCCACTCATATACATTGCCAGGGATACCAGGCTTATGCCGAGGGCAAATCCGCTGATATCTCTCCCTGACAGAAGGTTGAGCCTTAAAGATTTCAATAGAACCCCCATAGCCAACATCCCCAGGCTGGCGACCAAAAGACCTGTTAATCCAGCCGCCTGATAGGCTATTGTCTCCCGCTTTCTTGCCCACTTCTTTTGCTGCGGTAATCTTTCATCAGTCCTGGCTGCAATTCTCAAGGTGAAATGCCCGATGATTAGAGAGGCAACTCCCCCCAATAAAAAGGTGCTCCCCATTGCCCAGCTGAGCTGCCAGCCGAGCAGGAAAAACAAGGCAACCATAACCATACAGAGAGCGGCAAATTGGCGGCGTATGAAACCTTTTATAATATGGTCGGCAACCCGCAAAGTCCCACTGGGAATCCCCCCCGCTTGAGGTCTCTTCATAAGCCAGAAGAAATGGAGTATAACGACCAGGAGGAAGCTGACTCCCCCCACTAAAAGGACGATCTCCTCTAATCCCATCATCTTAATCACATACCCTCTCTCACCAGGATAGTGTCCTTTATTGGTTAAAAATATTCATAGCCTGGAGCAAATTTCCTCTCAGAATGCGTATCAGCGCCTTCTCTGCCAGATCCAAGGCTCTTTCCACCAGGGGCTTCTCTTCCTCGGTGAACTCAGCCAGAACATAGCTGGTCAGGTCTTCGGGTTTAAAGTCTCCCCTTTTAAGACCTAATCTTATACGGACGAAGCCCTCTTTCTGGAGATGGTCAATAATCGACTGCACTCCCTTGTGCCCACTACTGCCACCTTCCATACGAAGACGAATTTTCCCCAATTCTATATCAATATCATCGTAAAGGACTATCAAATCCCCTTCCGAACAACCGTATTTCCCTAAGACCTCCTTGACTGCTATGCCGCTGCGATTCATATAGGTTGTAGGTTTGAAGAGAACAACTCTCTCCCCTTCTATCTCCCCCTCATAATAAACATAAAGGCTCTCTTCCTTTTCTCTGATAGAGCTTATACCTGCGACGATATAATCAACAGCAAGGAAACCAAAGTTATGGCGGGTGAGCTGATATTGAGGTTCTGGGTTTCCCAATCCAACTACAATCTTCAAATCTTCGGATTTCTTTGGACTATATAACGAAGAGAGTAAAGTGCTACTCCTTTTTTTCCTTCGTTTCTTCCTCGGGTTTCTCCTTTTCGACGAGTTCGGCTCCCTCGGGGACTTCCTCTTCCTCCTCAGCAACTGCCACCTCTTCTACTTCAGGAGCGGCTACGGACACAATTACCTGCTCGGGAGGGCTTAATATTTTGACCTTCTCATCCACCTTCAAGTCCGCAACTCTAACGAGGTCGCCAATATTCAGCTGTGCGATATTGACCGTTATGTTCTCGGGGAGATTTTGGGGAAAGCACTCCACTTCCACTTCTCGCTGGGTGAACTCTATAATTCCGCCATCGATTTCCACCCCCTTTGCCTCTCCCTCTAAGACTATGGCTACCGCCACTCTCAGCCTGGTCTCCATAGATATTCTTAACAGGTCAACATGGAGGAGTTCGCTGGTTACCGGATCTAATTGGAAGTCTTTTATCATCACCTGGTTAATAGTTTCGGCTCCGGATATCTTAAGCTGAAAGATGGTGTTTTCCCCTGTCTCCAGACTAAGTACCCTCTCTATATCCAAGGGGTTGATTACCAGAGGGATTGACTCTTTCTTAGACCCATAGACTACACCCGGTATAAAGCCCTTTTGGCGAAGGCGCCGGGCTTCCCCTTTGCCAAAACCCCCTCGAACTTCTGCTTTTAAAACCTGCCTCTCCACTGGCAACCTCCTAAGCCTCTTAACAGAGCTTAAAGAAACAGAGAGCTCACCGAGGCGTTATCATGAATCCTTTTAATCGCCTCCCCGAAAAGGGGAGCTATAGAGAGATGAATTAACTTTGGGCTCTTTTTCGTCCCTTCGGAGAAGGGAATAGAATTGGTCATCACCACCTTCTCCAGAACCGACTCCTCAATACGCTGTATGGCAGAGCCAGATAACACCGGATGGCTGGCGCAGGCCAATACCCTTGCGGCTCCCGCTTCCTTTAAAGCTCGGGCGGTCTGGCTCAGAGTGCCAGCGGTATCGACCATATCGTCCACTATAAAAGCGGTCTTTCCTACCACATCACCAATAACGTGGAGCACTTCAGCCACATTAGGTTTCTCCCGTCTTTTGTCTATGATGGCAATGGGAACCTGCAGCCTCTTGGCATAAGCCCTCGTTCGCTCCACACCCCCGGCATCAGGAGAGACCAGAACTAAATCAGAGAGATTAGATTTGGCAATATAATCGACAATAACCGGGGCAGCAAATAGGTGGTCAACAGGGATATTGAAAAAGCCCTGAATCTGGGGAGCATGAAGATCCATGGTCAGCAGTCTATCGGCATTGGCGGCGGAAAGGAGGTCGGCTACCAGCTTGGCAGTAATGGGCACCCTCGGTTTGTCTTTGCGGTCTTGTCGGGCGTAGCCATAGTAGGGCATGACAGCAGTTATCCTCTTGGCTGAGGCACGCTTGAAGGCATCGATCATTATCAATAACTCCATCAGATTGTCGTTGACCGGGCTACAGATAGATTGAATGATAAAGACATCCCTCCCCCGCACATTCTCCTGAACTTGACAGTAGATTTCCCCATCGCTAAATCTTGAGATGACAATGTCTCCCAGCTCGATGTTCAGGTACTGGCATATCTCCACCGCCAGCTCCCGATTGGAACTACCCGAGAAAACCTTAAGCTCCTCTTCCAAGGCTCTTTCCTCTCTATTTAATTTTTGTCCCCCGCAAAAAGGTGGTTCTTACTCTTATATGGCTGGGGCGGGAGGATTCGAACCTCCGAATGCGGGTTCCAAAGACCCGTGTCTTGCCACTTGACTACGCCCCAGCTTTGGGTTAACTCCTCTCCTTTTTATATATATTATAATTCAAAATTCTTCTAATTTCAAAGGTCATTTCCAAGGTTCGGAGACAACCCCTCCTCCTTTTCCTGACCACTGACCACACTGTGATACTTCTCTAAGACCTTCGCCTCTATGGATCTCCTTGTCTCATTGTTCAAAGGATGAGCTATATCTCTAAAGGTGCCATTCTTCAACTTCTTGCTTGGCATAGAGATGAAGAGCCCATTGGCACCATTGATAATTTTTATATCGCTGACAATGAAGCAATCGTCAAAGATGATGGAGACAAAAGCCTTCAACTTCTCCTCATTAACAGGAAACACCCTAACTTCTGTGATTTCCATTGGACTTAATTACCCCCTCTATGGTTTGACAATCTTTAAGCTTTGGGTTAAGTAACAGCCAGCCACTATCTGGTAAGGTTTTCCCCTCCCTATAAACCTCCTTATTCTATTAGCTGATGGTTGACGAATAGAACCCCTTTGCGGTAGTCCTTAATTGTTAAGGTGCGAGTTAATATTACCCTGTATCCCATGGCCATAAGGCTTTTCTGCGCCCTTTGAGCATCCTTATGCATTTTGAAGAGACCATAAATTGTGGGTCCACTTCCTGACATCAAGCTGCCCTTCGCACCCAGTTCTTTCAGCACTTCTTTCACACTTCTCAGGGCTGGATAATCGGGAAAAACTACTTCTTCCAAATCGTTAACCATAAGATGCTCGATATCACTCTCCATCAGACAAAAGCCTCTCATACTACTATTATTTTTCTTCTTTGTCAACACCAAATTCGTTCTCTGATAGACTTCCGAAGTAGAAAGAGAGAAAGGAGATACCACTAAAACTATCCACCAGCGCGGGAGGTCAGCCAAGGAGTAAAGCTCATCTCCTCGTCCCATACCGAGACAGCTCCCCCCCATAAGAAAGTAGGGGACATCAGCACCTAATTCACGGGCAATAGGGTAAAGGTCAACCCTGCTCAGGGGGAGAGCCCATAAATGGGTCAGACCCATTAGGGTCACTGCGGCATTGCTGCTCCCCCCGCCCAAGCCAGCTCCCAGAGGGATTTTTTTGTCAATCTTTACCCTCACCCCCCGATTTATGTTGAAGGACTCCTGTAGCCTAAGGCAGGCGCGATAGACAAGATTGCGGCTGTCGGTAGGAAGCTCCAGGCAGTTGGTCACTATATCAATTCCCCGGGGTTGTTCCTCTAATTGCATAATATCATATAAGTTAATCGCCTGGTAGATGGTATGAACTTCATGGTAGCCATCCGTTCGTAGCCCTTTTACCTCCAGAGCTAAATTTATCTTTGCAAAAGAGCGGAGGCTAATCATAGGGTAGCTCCTTCAGATATTTTTCAACGTCCGAAGATGATGGGACCCTTCCCTTCAATCTCCTCCAGCAATATTCTCCTTGCTCCCACCGGGGGGACGAAACGGAATGCCGAGCTCTCTATAGTAGGGAGGTTGCAATCTATCCTGCTGGCGTTTAAGGTCAACTTAACCCTCTCTTTCACCAGAAACACGGTTACCTTGCCCGGCACTTCCCTCCTACCCAACCGAAGGAAATTGGAATACTCCACATTAAAGATGCTTTTCTCGGTGGATAAGTCGCGCATACTCCCTTTAAGAAGACGCTCCTTGATGGGGTCTATCCAGTAGGCTGCCTCCAAAGCGGCATTCTGGCTTCTTGCTATCACCCTGATGAGCAGTGACTTCGGATGCCATTCCACCCTTGTCACCTGATAGTTGGAAAAGGAGAGGAACTGTCCCATCCATACGAGAAGTAGCTCCTCACCATTGAGCCCGATTCCCAAAATCTTCTTGAAATTCTCTCTGGTAGGGCTCTCGTAGAGATACTCACCCATCTCCGGGTAGTAAAGATAGAAGGTGGAGCCATCGGAGACCAAAAGGGTGGTAGCCATCCCCATAGGGTTAAGAATCTCCAGACGGAAAAGGCTGGGTTTCTTCAGCATCAGGGTATTCTTCGCCTGATAGCTCTTCCCCCTATGTTCCGCCTTTATGGTAAAGAACCCGCCCAGGCTCTCTATTGCAGACCAGTTATCCTCAATTATTCCCGGATAGAAACCCGCCCTGGAAGCTACTTTTTCAACTACTTCAGGAGGGACGCTAATCGGGCGGACACCATGGCAAGCGGGCAATAGCAGACCCACCATCGCCAGGATAACTACCAAAAAGGGGACAGCGAACCTGCTTTGCCAGAGGTGAGCGAACACCAGAGGGTTATAAAGACAAAAGGAAGGAGTCCCCCGGCGACTCTCAGTTTTCCAGCTTGGTCTTGAGCTTCTCAATTTTTTCCCGCACTTTATTGCCATCTTCTATGCCCAAGGAGATTGCTTTCTCCCACTCCTGGAGAGTTTCTTTGAAGCGTCCCAACTTGTAATAGAGGTCACCCAGATGGTCGTGAATCTCCGGGGAATTGCCCTCTTTTTCAACTGCCAGGGTGAGATATTTCTCAGCCAATTCCATATTGTTCAGCTTGAAATAAGCCCACCCGAGGCTATCCAGGTAGGAGCCATTGTTCACATCGAGCTCGAGAGCCCTCTTAATGAACCCGATAGACTCCTGGAGTCTGATCCCCATCTCAGCTAACATATAGCCCAGATAGTTGAGGGCTAAGTGGTTGTCGGGGTTGTTGGCTATTACCTTTCTAAAGGTCTCTTCGGCAAGCTCAAACCTCTTGGTCCTCTCGTAAACACTTCCCATATTGAAAAGGAGGGTGTCGTTTTCAGGAAAGATACTCAAAGCCTTATTGAGAACCTCCTCAGCCTGCTCATATCTCTTAGCCCTTGTATAAATCTCAGAAAGGGCAATATTAAGGAGGGGATTGTTCTCCCCCTCCTGTATCTTATCCGTGATGAGCTTTGTGCCCTCCTCTATTTTGCCTTTCTCACCCAGAATCTCCGCCTTCAGGATAAGAAAAGTATTTGAAGAAGGGGAAATCAGCATCTGTTGGTCGCAGATTTCCAGCGCCTTGTTGCTCTCTTTGTTGCGGTGATAGGAGAGGACTAAGTAGGGTAAAATTGAACGGTCAATCCTGGGGTTTAGCTTCAATGCTTGCTGAAAAGACTGGATAGCACGAGGAAAATCCTGACTCTGGTAATACACAATACCTATTTTTGCCCTTAGGCTCGCCTCCTCATTATCCCCCAGTTTAATCTCTCCCTTATCTCTCATAGAGAGCAGATGAAGGTATACTGCCAGAGCTTGGGGGTAATCCTTCAAATCGATGTAAAGCTGGGCAATGTGAAATCGACCATCCACATCGTCAGGATATTTTTCCAGCATCTGGAGGTAAAGCTTCTCCGCCTCCTCATATCTTCCGAGCTTATGATAGGCGAAAGGCAAGTAGGTAAGAGCAAAGCGGTTATCAGGCTCATAGGAAAGTACTGTGGAGAACTCCTCAGACGCTTTTTCATAATCCTCCCCTTCCAGATACTCCAGGGCTAAGCTGTTGCGCAAACCGACATCACCAGGAAGAGCTTCCAGCCCCTTCTGATAGGTCAATATGGCATTGGGGGTATCTTTGAGCAACCGATAAACGCTTGCTAAAGTGGTAATCGCCCGCAGATAGCCGGGTCTTATTTCCAGAGCTTGTTTGAGATTTTCTATGGCAGAGGGGTAATCTTTCTGCTCCAGGTAGTTCTTGGCTAAATAGAACCTCGCCTCCTCCGATTGGGAATTGCCTTGAAGATATTCATAAAGGGCTTTAATAGACTCCTGATAGTTCTTCTGAGTCAGGTAAAGCTTCCCCAGGGTCAGGTATATCTCATTGTTTGACTTGTCAAGCTTTAATGCCGCTTCAAACTCTTCTACCGCCTTCTCTGCATACTGGCTTTTATCTTCGGAATAGAGGAACAGGCTGTAATATACATTCCCTAAAAGTCGGTGAGGGGAAGAGCTCTGAGGGTCAAGCTCAATCGCCTGCTGACAATGGCTTATGGCTTTCTGGATATATCCCCTCTGGTAATACAAAAGAGCAAGCGACTCATAGAGATAAGATGATTGAGGGTCCTGCTTCAAAGCCTCCTGGTATTGGGTAATTGCCTCCTCGTATCTACTTCTCAACTGGAAAAGGTAAGCGAGACTGAAACGATAATAAGCCTCTGCCCTTGCTGAAGAATCCTCCTCACTACTCCCCTTGGGAGCGGAAATCACCTCTCCCGCTGCTAATACTGCGGAGACTATGAGGAAAAAAATGAGAAAAAAGCAAAGGATAGGATTCAAGGGATATGCCTTTTTCCCACCCCAGATTCCTTTATAGCAAAGCATTATCATATCATCTATATTCAATAAAATTATTTCACATTATCTGCTTCAAGTCAACCAATTTTTTGAATTAAAGAAAAGCTCTATCTTTTTAGAAAATTGACTAAGATGATAAGCTAAAATCCAGTAGAGGTAAAAAATATCTCTTGACTTTTTCCCGTTATATTTTATAATTATGGGATAATTGAGATTAAGTCGCAATAAAAATGGAAAATTACCTTCTCATCTCCTAACCATAAGAGAGGGATTTCCAATGCGTAATTCATCTGCTCCCAAGCGATGGAGACTAACGGCTGAAAGGAGGATTATGCTGAGGGAAATACACACCATCCCTTCCCATTTCACTGCTAAAGAACTCCTTTCCCGGATGAAAAGGAAGAGGAAGAAGGTCTCTCGGGCTACCATCTACCGCGCCCTGGAACTATTCCTACAAGAGGGATTGATTGAGAAGGTTGAGCTGGGCGGGGGAAATTCCCGATACGAGTGTATCTCCCACCGTCCTCATCATGACCACCTGATTTGTGTCAATTGTGGGAAGATAATTGAGGTCCAGAGCCCGGTGCTGGAAGAGAATAAGACAAAAGTATGCCAGTCTTATCACTTCCTCCCCATAAGCCACACCCTTCAGATCCTCGGCTATTGCCAGAGTTGTCGTCAAAAGCCGAAAATACCCTGATATACATCAGGAGGAAGAAAGAATGCCCTTTCACCACCGAAGAAGAAGGAGATTTAAAAGGGGAAGGTTCCCAACCTCTCTACCCCGTTTTGTCCTTGTCGGAAACCCCAATGTAGGAAAGAGCGTCATCTTCAACCTCTTAACTCGCAGATACGCCAGCGTTTCCAACTACCCGGGCACCACGGTGGAGCTTATGACAGGGAGCACCACCCTCAATCACCAACCCGCCCTAATTGTAGACACCCCCGGAGTCAACAGCCTCATACCTATGTCTGAAGAAGAGATGGTTACCCGCAACATCCTTATGTTCGAAGACCCTCGGGGGATAATTCTGGTAATCGACAGCAAAAACCTCAGCAGGGGGCTGTTGATAGCTCTCCAACTGGCAGAGATGGGGCTCCCTTTCCTCATCGACCTCAATATGGAAGACGAGGCTAAAAGCCTGGGTATGAAAGTAGATGTTAACATGCTATCAGAGCTTATGGGGGTCAAAGTGGTTCCCACCGTCAGCACTCAAAGGAAAGGGATAAAAGACCTGATCGACCTCATCCCTCAATCCTCCCAAGCTGCCTATCCTATATCCTACCGCCCGGATATTGAAGAAGGGATAGCAAAGCTTACCCCCCTCATAAAATCATCTCCCATAAACAAACGGGCGATAGCCCTCATGCTTTTAGCGGGAGATAGAAGCCTCATTCCCTGGCTCTCATCCACCCGAAGGAGGGAAACCATTGAGCAGATCGACCAGATAAGGTCACGCATTGAAGCTAAGTTCCACCAACCCCTCAGCTCCCTCATCAACCAGCAACTTCTTCAGATAGCTGACGAAATCATCCAAAAGGTCCAGAAGGAGAGAGGGAGGGAAAAAAGGAACTGGCAGGAGGTTGTAGGACGGCTATCCCTTCATCCCCTATGGGGCATCCCCATCCTTCTGCTTGTCCTCTTTCTGGTTTACCAGTTTGTGGGAAAGTTCGGGGCAGGCACCACAGCTACTTTTATGGAGAATGTAGTCTTCGGCAAATATATCAATCCCTGGGTAACCGAGGGGGTTAAGTCTATCCTTCCCGTAAAATTCTTGCAGGAGCTTATAGTGGGGCAATACGGGTTGATGACCATGGCGCTGACTTACTCCTTTGCCATTATCTTGCCCATCGTCGCCTATTTCTTTCTGGCTTTCGCTTTGCTGGAAGACTCCGGCTATCTCCCCCGGTTGGCAGCTATGCTTAACTCTCCTTTCAAAATCATAGGGTTAACCGGAAAGGCGGTGTTACCGCTGATGTTAGGTCTGGGGTGCTGCACCATGGCTACCTTATCAGCACGGATTCTCGATTCCAGGAAAGAGAGAATCCTGGTCACCCTGCTGCTTGCTCTGAGCATCCCCTGCTCGGCTCAGATGGCGGTTATTCTGGCGCTGTTGGCGGGTATCTCGCTCAAAGCAACATTGTGGTGGGGAGGGACCATCCTCGCTGTGCTCATAGGGACGAGTTTCGCCTCTTCCCGCCTCCTCCCCGGGGCTTCCTCCGACTTCATAATGGAGCTTCCCCCCATACGCCGTCCTCAGCTATCCAATATCCTGCTGAAGACCAGCTCCCGCATCATGTGGTATCTAAGAGAGGCTGTCCCCCTTTTCATCCTGGGAACCCTTGTCCTCTTCGTATTGGACAAATTCGATGTGCTGAGCTATCTGGAGAAGCTCGCCTCTCCCGTCATTACCCAATTCCTCGACCTTCCCTCCCGGGCAACCCAGGCTTTCATCGTCGGATTCCTCCGCCGTGACTATGGAGTAGCAGGTCTCTATCTGCTGGCAAAGCAGGGGCAGTTATCCGGCACCCAGATTGTGGTTGGTGTAACTACTCTCACCCTCTTCGTCCCCTGCATCGCCAATCTTTTTGTGATGCTCAAGGAAAGGGGATGGAAGGTAACCTCTCTTATGCTCGCCTTCATCATACCGGTATCGCTACTAATAGGTGGGCTGTTAAACTTTATATTGCGAACCTTTGGGGTGCAATTTTAATCTTTAAGAGGGAATGCCAGAAAATAAAAATATACTGGGGAAAGCCTAAAAGATGGAAGACAGGAAAACCGAAGAAATCTTCGAAGCATTGTGGACCTTACGGGAGAACGGTACACCTCACACCCTGAAAAACCTCTCTCGCATCGCTCACCTCGAAGACCCCTCTAAGGTGATAGCAAAGCTGGTGGAGAAAGGTACCCTTGCTGAAAAAGGGGGAAAGGTCTATTTCACAGCCGAATCCGAGAAGAAAGCTGCCGAGATCATCCGCCGCCACCGCCTGGCGGAGGTACTGCTGCACGAGGTCTTAGCCATCGAGAGCCCTCAAATGGAATCCAACGCCTGCGAGTTTGAGCATGTACTCAGCCCTCAGGTGACCGATAGCGTGTGCACCTTTCTGGGGCACCCTCCCTACTGCCCGCACGGGAAGCCTATCCCCCGCGGGAGCTGCTGCGATAAATTCCAGGTTAAGCTAAAGCCCCTGGTCACCCGCCTCAGCGACTTCCAGCCCGGAGAAGAGGGAAGAATCCGCTATATTACCGCCAGAGTACACCCCCGAATGGGTCGCCTCAGTTCCCTGGGGGTGGTTCCGGGGAGTGTGGTCAAGCTGCGGCAGAAAAGACCCTCATTTATCATCGAGATCGGTCACACCATCATCGCCATCGACCAGGATATCGCCAGGAACATATTTATTCAGAAGACCTGACTGGACGAGCATCATCTTTCACCTCCGCTCAGCAAGACCAACTCTCCCTTCCACACTCCGAACTGCATTCATAGAAAGGCGTTATTCTTCACCCAGCTCTAAAAGGGAAAAGAATTGATTTTACCCTGTTGATATAGTAAAATTTAGAGAAATGTTGTGTAATTTTTTTCCCTTTTAATGCCGCCAGCGAAGGGACATTTTAATGTCTATTCCCATGCAGATTTTCCAGAAAGAGAAATTAGAAGAGCTGGAGGAAGAGAGGTTAGCTCCCTATGCCCTGAAGAGCCGTCTCTCCCAGAGGCTACTGCCAGCCACCAAAGAGGGGAGGAAGTTCGACTACCGCACCGAATTCCAGCACGACCGCGACCGCATCATCCACTCCCTCGCCTTCCGCAGGCTGAAGCACAAAACCCAGGTCTACCTCCCCTATGACAACGACCACCACCGCACCCGCCTCACCCACACCATAGAGGTCAGCCAGATAAGCCGCACCATAGCCCGTGCCCTCCTGCTCAACGAAGACCTCACCGAAGCCATCGCCCTGGGGCACGACCTGGGGCATACCCCCTTTGGGCAAGCAGGTGAGGAGCTGCTTGATAAAATCATGAGAGGAGGGGAAACCCTCGGCATCCTTGACAGAGACCTTCTGCGCAAGGGGGGAGGCTTCCGGCACAACTACCAGAGCATTAGAGTGGTCGACCATCTGGAGCAGCGCTACCCGCATAACGGCATCAACCTCACTAATGACACCCGCGAGGGAATACTGAAGCACATTCCCCTTGAGCGCCGCATAAGCTACCCCGGGTTCAACAAAAAGGGACTCCATATGGAGCTTGCTCCCCATTTCGAGGCGCAGGTGGTCGCCTTAGCCGACGAGCTCGCCCAGCAAACCCACGACCTTGAAGATGGAATGCGCGCCAGAGAGATAGCCCTGGAAAAGGTGGAGGAGCTGGCAATTGCCCGTCGGGTTATCAAAAGGATAGCCCAATCTTACTCCTCCACCACCAATCGCTATCTGAAACAGAATATGCTCATCCGGGGGATAATCCATCTCTGCGTCACCGATGTCATCCGCCAATCCGCCCGCAACCTCAGCACCTGGGCAGAGAGGCATAAGATAAACTCCACTGAGGATTTCTACGCCAAAAGGGAGCTCATCAGACCGCATACCATCGGCTTCTCCCCCCAGGGGAAGCGGCTCTTTCAGGAGCTAAAATACTTCGTCCACAAGTTCATCATCAACAGCTTCGCCATAAACCGGGCAGAGGGGAGAGCACGGCATTTCCTCAGCGGGCTCTTCCGTGCTTATTACCAGAATCCCCGACAGCTCGACAGCTATCAGCTCCTGCGGTTCAAGGAGATGGAGGGAGTGCGCTATCTGCGCGATGTCCCCACCGAAGAGCTCGACAAGGAGATTAAAAACCGCTACCAGCGCAACCTCCGCTTCATCCGCCTCATCTGCGACCACATCGCCGGGATGTCCGACTGGTATGCCCTGCGGGAATACGAAAGACTCTATCTCCCGTCAACCGAATTTACGGGATTTTAACTATGACCACAATAAAAGCTACCGAAAACGAGTTTAAAACCCAGCTCATCTCCTGGCTCAACGAATTCATCTCCCACGGAAACTACTTCACTGCGGTTTAAAAGGAAGTGAATGCTTATCAAAGATATCTGGAAGATTTAAAGGGGAAAATATTTGAAGTCTTTTACAGAAGAACCTTTGACCACAGGCAGGCAGATGTACTGACTCGGACTATTTTTGAAGAGCATAGTATTCCTGATATATAATGTAAAGGGGGAGGTATGATAAAAGTAGCGCTGGGAAGCGACCACGCCGGATTCGAGCTGAAGGAAGCGGCAAAGGAGGTGCTGGAAGAGATGGGAGTCGAATATGACGACCTGGGGGTGCACTCATACAAAAGGGTGGACTATGTCCCCTACGGTAAGCAGGTAGCGCAGGGCGTAGCCGATGGAAAATACGACCGGGGGATACTCTTCTGCGGCTCGGGCATCGGGATGTCCATAGTCGCCAACAAGATAGCCGGCATCCGCGCTGCGCTGTGCCATGAGCCTTACACCGCCCGGCTCAGCCGCGAGCACAACGATGCCAATGTGCTGGTCTTAGCTGGCAGAACCACCGGTCCTGGAATCGCTGCTGAGATTATCAGGGTTTGGCTTACCACCCCCTTTGCCGGCGGGAGACATCAAAAGCGTCTTAATCAGATAAAGGAACTGGAGAAATAGTAATCATCATCTTTATATCAAAAATTAAGGAGAAGAGAACGATGAAAATGTTAGAAGAGGTCGACCCGGAAGTCGCTCAGGCTATATGGGACGAAACCGACAGGCAGGCTTACACTCTGGAGTTAATCGCTTCGGAGAACTTCGTCAGCGAGTCGGTGCTGGAGGCGATGGGGTCGGTCTTCACCAATAAATATGCCGAGGGGTATCCCGGACGCCGCTATTACGGCGGATGCCAATTCTGCGATGTGGTGGAGAGCCTGGCTATTGAGCGGGCAAAAAAGCTCTTCGGTGCCGAGCACGCCAATGTCCAGCCTCACTCGGGCACACAGGCGAATATGGAGGTCTACTTTTCTATGATGGAGCCCGGGGATACCATGCTGGGGATGAACCTCTCCCACGGCGGACATCTCTCCCACGGGCATCCGGTTAATTTCTCCGGTAAGCTGTTCAATGTTATCCATTACGGTGTGGACTCCAAGACAGAGACCATTGACTACCAGCAGATGGAAGACCTGGCTAAAGAGCACAAGCCCAAACTGATTGTCCTCGGAGCCAGCGCCTATCCGCGTGATATCGACTACCAGAAGGTCAGGGAGATTGCCGACAGAGTGGGTGCTATGGTAGTGGCGGACATCGCCCATATTGCCGGCATGGTGGCTGTGGGGCTGCTTAACGATCCGGTTCCTCACTGCGAGTTCGTCACCAGCACCACCCACAAGACCCTGCGGGGTCCCCGTGGAGGGATCATCCTCTGCCAGGAGAGGCTTGCCAAGGATATTGACCGAACAGTCTTCCCCGGCTATCAAGGGGGACCCCTGGTGCACATCATCGCCGCCAAGGCGGTCTGCTTCAAGGAGGCTCTCAGCCCGGAGTTCAAGCAATATCAAGTGCAAATCATCAAAAATGCCAAAGCCATGGCTGACCGGCTCCAGAAGAACGGATTCCGCCTCGTCTCCGGAGGTACCGACACCCACCTGATGCTGGTAGATGTCTTCAGCCGAGGGATTACGGGGAAGGATGCCGAGGCTGCTCTGGGGAAAGCGGGAATCACAGTGAACCGCAACACCATCCCCTTTGATACCAACAAACCCTTTATCGCCTCGGGGATAAGAATCGGCACTCCGGCGCTGACCACCCGAGGGATGAAGGAGCCGCAGATGGAGCTCATTGCCGACCTCATTTCCCGAGTACTCCAGAATATTGAAAACGATGATATTAAAGAAGATGTGAAGAGAGAAGTACACCGCCTCTGCGAGGAGTTTCCCCTCTATGCGCTCCGACTGCAGGGGTGTCAGGGGCTGAAGAGGTGCTTCACTATCTCCAACCCCAGACACCACAGCTGAAGGAGAGGAAGTTGGCAAAACCGAAGAAGCCGGACAACAGACCCTCGTGGGACGATTACTTTATGGAGATAACCGAGCTGGTATCTCGCCGCTCAACCTGTCTCAGGCGTCAGGTGGGAGCAGTGATTGTGAAGGGAAAGCGCATACTGACCACCGGCTACAACGGTGCTCCCTCGGGTTTGAAGCACTGCAGCGAGGTCGGCTGTCTGAGGGAGAAGCTCAATATCCCCTCCGGTGAGAGGCAGGAGCTGTGCCGGGCTTCCCATGCCGAGCAGAACGCCATCATCCAGGCAGCCCAGCATGGGGTGAGGATAAATGAGGCAACCATTTACTCAACCCACTTTCCCTGTGTGACCTGTGCCAAGATGATAATTAACGCCGGCATAAAAAAGATAATCTACCAGCAAGGCTATCCCGACCAGCTCTCCAAGGAACTATTGCAAGAGGCGAGGATTGAGCTGATAAAAATGACCCCGGCAAAGCTTACTCTTGCAGCGGATGAGCCAAAGGAAAGTGGATAGGTCAAATAAAAATAAGGGCTTAAAATTCTGAGCCATTTAACATCTTGAGATAGTTGGCAGCAATGGGAAAAGGGAAGCTATTTTTAGTCAGCACCCCCATTGGGAATCTGGAAGACATCACTTTCAGGGCACTCAAAATCCTGCAGGAAGTATCCCTCATTGCAGCGGAAGATACCCGGCGAGCGAGAAAGCTCCTCAGCCGATATAATATCTCCAATCGGATTACCAGCTATCATCAGCACAACGAGCTGCCCAAAGGGAAAAAGATTCTCACCGAGCTGATGCAGGGGGCTGATGTAGCTCTGGTATCCGATGCCGGAACCCCCGGCATATCCGACCCCGGCTACCGCCTGGTCAAGAGCGCCGTGGAGGAAGGGGTTGAGGTGGTTCCCATACCGGGTCCTAACGCCGCTATAACCGCTCTTTCCATCTCCGGACTTCCTACCGACAGCTTTTTTTACGGGGGATTTCTCCCTCCGAAGAAGGGGGAGAGACGAAGAAAGCTCCAGCTGTATCAGGACATTAATTCAACCCTTATATTCCACGAGTCACCCCACCGCTTGATAGCGACCCTGGAAGACCTCTACGAAGTGCTGGGAGACAGGCGATTGGCAATTGCCCGGGAATTGACCAAAATCCACGAGGAGGTATGGAGGGGGCGGTTAAAGGATTTAATGGACAACATAGATAAACTGACCCTCCGAGGCGAGTTCACCCTGGTGATAGAAGGGAGAGCAAAGCGTCACCAGGTCGCACCGCTTGAGACTGCTACTATCAAGGATGACTATGAAAGGCTCCGGGAGGAATCTGGCTTAAGCCAGAAAGAGGCGATGAAGCAGATAGCCAGGGAACGAGGAATAAGCAAAAGCGAGGTCTATAAGGCTATTGTCAAAGGATAATCTTATTTCGCCGGAAATAATAAAGGCTAACGATTCGCAGTGAGAAAAGGGAAAAAGAGAGTGTATGAGAATCTATGGATTGTTATTGGCCTCATCCTTGTAATCGGCTTTTTCCTCCGCCATTGGATTAAAATAAGCCGCACAACTAAAAAACGCTCCATAAAGGAGCTGAGGACCAATGAGTTCAATTATTATATAAAATTTGCCTCCAACTACGAAAAAGGGAGGAAAGAGGAGGAGAGGGGGAACATAAGGGGTTCGCTGCTCTTCTACCAGCGGGCGCTCAATTCCCTCAAAGATAGCGGCAAGACAAGAGACGAACTGGTAAGGCTCAGCATCCAGGAGCTGGAAAAGAAGATAGAAAAGCTCCAACGGGCTGAAGAATCCTCTTCTTTGTGAATAGGAAACAGAGGAAACAATAGGAAATGCGAAAAAAACTGCTTACACCTTTATTGCCTTGACAAATTGTATAGAGAGAGGATAATATTTTAATAAAAGGAGCTTCTGGTCAGGAAGTATATATTTGCAGTAGAAGAAGGGAGAGTCTTATGGTCAAATGGAGGGATGAGAAGGGTGAGGGGGCACTGAAGTTCATTATAGTCCTTATTATTATAGGGCTTGCCTTCTACCTACTGGCTAAGTTCTTCCCCACCTTCTGGAAGCCGTATGAATTTAAATCAACCCTCAAGCAAGAAGCCATGAGCGCTTCCAGCCGACCTGGTTACGATAAGGAACTTCAACAGCGGTTGTTAGCCAAAGCACAGGAGCTGGGGCTAAAAATTGACTCCTCCAATCTTTCCGTAGAAATAAAGAACCAGAGGGTTAAAATTGTGGCCGATTATTATATGGAAGTACAAACTCCCTTTCACACCTTCCAGCGGCACTTCGTCCAGGAGGTGGAAAACCCTATTTACCAATAGCTCCTCCTCTGCCTCATTAGGAGAATCCCCCTAACAACTTCAGGAAAAAGGAATTGCTTATTTTGACACATCCCCTTACTCTTACATCTTCTGCCTGACAGATTCAAGCACCTGGCTCCTTAGAGCCATCCCTTCCTCGGAAAGCGATTTAATTTTAGCCTCCATCTTCTCGACGAAAGCGCTATCTTTCAACGAAGGGAGGTTTATCCTCACATTCATGATGGCTCCCTCCAATCCCGCCCAGCAGGCAAGACAACCCACCCCCAGGTCACTTATGGCATTGGGATTTCCCTCCTCAACCACCTCCTGGCAGCTTTGCAGCAGCGAGAGGCAGAGCTCAGCGGTCTGATAGGGGACCTCGGTGGCTTCTTTAAAGGCTTGTTGAAGAGCGTCCTTCCGCCGCTGTATCTCCTGCTCTATTGTTTTGGGCATGCGAAAGGCTTGCATCACCCCATTGAAGGCTTCGGTGTCGCGGTCGCACAGTCTGCTGAGCTGAAAGCTCATATCCTCAGCTCTCTCCTTAACCCTCCGGAACTTACCCTCCACCTCCTTGAACTTCTCCCTCCCCAGAGTGAGATTACAGAACTTGATAATGAGCGAGGCTCCTGTCGCCCCCATAAGGGCGGCAATGCTGCCACCGCCTGGGGTGGGAGAGTCGGAACCAGCCTTCTCCCATAGCTCTTTTACGGTTAAATCGGCTAACATAAAACACTCCTTTAAGTTATATTTTAATACCTCTTTAGAGATACGACGGCGAGAAAAAACTTATGGAAACCTACCCTGGTTTATAATTCTACCCTCTTTCACCACAATCTTCCCGTCCTTAACCACTGTGTGGACATGATTGATGCCCCAGTGGTAGATAAGGTGTAGATAGTTAGGTATGGAGCAAATAATAAAGTCGGCTTTCTTGCCCATCTCTATACTGCCCAGCGATTTATGCAGCTCCACGGCATAGGCGCTGTTAATGGTAGCCGCATTGATTGCCTCCTCCGGGAATAAGCCCATCTCCAAACAGGCCAAGGTGATGGTGAGGGGCATTGATTCGTTCATCGCCGTTCCGGGATTGAAATCGGTGGCTAAGGCGACCGGAACACCGGCTTCTATCATTCTCCTTGCTGGGGGGTATCTATTCAGTCGCAGGAAGAAATTGGAGCCAGGCAGCAGCACCGCCGCCACTCCCTTCTCCGCCAACATCTCAATCCCTCTGTCGGAGATGTAGTCCAGATGGTCGGCAGATATCGCTCCCAGCTCAGCAGCTAATTCGGCACCCCCCGAGGATGTGAGCTGGTCAGCGTGGAGCTTGAGCTTAAATCCGAGCCGAGCTCCCGATTCCAGTATGGCCCTGCTCTGCTCCAGGGAGAAAGCCCCCTCCTCGCAAAATACATCACAGAACTCCGCCAGCCCATCCTCCCTTACCCTGGGGAGAAACTCGGAGATTAGTAAATCAACATACTCCTCCTTCCGTGAGAGATATTCGGGCGGAAAGGTATGAGCACCCAGAAAGGTATTAACAACATCAATGGGATGGCTTTGATGAAGCTCCCTGCTAATGTGGAGAAGCTTCAGCTCATCATCAACAGTCTGCCCATAGCCACTTTTCGCCTCGCAGGTGGTAGTCCCCAGGCGAAGCATGTAGTCCAATCTCCTTCGGGCATCTCGGAGCAGCACCTGATAGCTGGCAGCTCTGGTGGCTCTCACCGTAGACAGAATTCCTCCCCCCGAGCGGGCAATCTCCTGATAGCTCACCCCCCGCAGCCTCTGGACAAACTCCACCTCGCGGCTCCCCCCGAATACGAGATGGGTATGGGAGTCCACCAGACCGGGCAAAACCACCGCTTCCGAGGCATCTATCACCTTGCAGCCCTTTTCGAGTGTGACCTTCTCTTTGAAACCTTTCTCCTCCCCCACATAGCTTATCTTACCCCTGTATGAGGCAACCCATCCCTGGGTTATCAGCCCTAAGTCCATCATCTCACCTCTGAGCTTGGGAGCTTTGCCGCGGCAGGTTATCACCTGGCGGGCATTTTCTATAACCAGGTCGGCTTTGATCACTCTTTCCTACCCCTTTTTCTGTTTTCCCCTCTCACTAAATCCAGGGGGATAATTTCTCCAGTAAGGTTTTCTCGTCTATCCCTTTAATTTCCAACACCTTCCTCTTTTGTTTTTGTCCCATCTGCAGGCAAATAGATGAGCGTTCGATACCCAGCTGCTTCACAAGAAATGTGATGAGCTCCCGATTGGCAGCTCCGCCGACAGGTGGGGCAGTGAGCTTTATCTTCAGTCGCCCCTCAATCACTCCGACTATCTCATTCTTGCCCGAGCGAGGGACTACAAGTACAGGTAGGCTGATACCTGCCCTTGTCTTGATGAGCTTCAGCATATGATTAATTTTCTGATTAATCTATGGCTATTACACAAGACTACGAGCCAATCTCAACAGGCTGTTCACCAGGAGGGGGCGGAGGATAAAAAGAGCCAGGAGCACTATCAATGGGGATAGGTCCATCCCACCGTAGATAACCGGCAGTCGCCTCCTTATGGGTCGCAATATGGGCTCTGTCAGGCGATAGATCCACCTTACCAGAGGATGATAGTAATAAGGGGTTATCCAGGAGATAACAGCACGGGCGATGATAATCCAGATATAGAGAATTATCACCAGATTCAGAAGAAAGGCTATCGTTTCAATGAAACCAGCCAGAAGAGACATATCTTATTCCTCCCGAGGTCCAAAAATAGCTGTTCCCACCCTGACCATCGTCGCCCCCTCCTCGATGGCGACCTCAAAATCGTGGCTCATACCCATGGAGAGCTCTTTCAATTCTGACGAGACTACCCCTCTGCGGTTAAGCCGGGCAAGAAGCTGGCGCAGACGTTGGAAATAGGGACGCCCATCTTCCGGATTGGAGAAAAAGGGAGGCATGATCATGAGACCCTTCAGGGTGAGGTTTTCCATCTCCCCTACCCTCTTCACCAGCTCCTCCAGCTCCGCTTCGGGGATGCCAAATTTAGTCTCCTCTTCCGCCAGGTCTACCTGAATGAGTACCTCCATCCGTTTGGATAAAGCGGCGAGGTGTCGGTTGAGCTTCTCGGCAATGGACAGTCGGTCGATAGAATGAATCATATCGAAAAGCTCGGCTGCCCGCTTGGCTTTGTTCGACTGAAGGTGTCCCACCATATGCCAGGAAACCCCGGCTTCTATGTGAGGTATTTTTTGATGGGCTTCCTGAACCTTGTTCTCACCCAGAATAGTTATACCGGAGGCTATGGCTGCCCTGATATGCTCCAGCCCGAAGGATTTGGATACGGCAACCAGCTTTATCTCATCAGGGTCTCTGCCTGCTCTAAGAGCTGCCCGGGCTATGCGCTCCTTTACCCGATGGATATTTCCTTTGATTTCCTCAGCTAATCTCTCCATACTGCCTAATTATATGTAAAAAGGGTAGTTTCCCTTATTGAGTAAAAAGGTAAAATCTCCCTTCTGCAATAGAAACAAATAAATTGTAAAATAAAATCATCTCTTCGTCAATTCATTTTACTAAAAATGAGGCATTGTATAGAATTGGAAGTGGGAGGGTGCCCCCTTGGCTCTCGGAGCCAAGGGGGCATATTTTTAGGATGGATTATACCGTGAAGTGTTGCAATCGCAGGATGCACGGCTACCATCACGGCAGCCCTTTTCAGAAGAGCTTTTGGTAGGAGAGGCTTTCACATCCTTATTAAGATTCTCATTCTTCTTTCGGCCATAATCGGTCACATACCACCCCGACCCTTTAAACTGCAAGGCTGGAGCATGAAGAACCTTTTCGACTTCCCCATCGCATTTCGGGCAATGTCGCAGTGGTTTGTCCGAGAATTTTTGTATCACCTCGAATCGCTTACCACACTGAAGGCACTGATACTCATACAACGGCATTCTAAACACCTACCTTTTTGTCATGGAAAGATTTATATAATACCACATTAATGTCTATTGTCAAGAGGGAAAATTATAAATGGTGGGGTATAAGAGAAGGAAAATTGTGTAAAGAATTTTCTTTAAATTAATCATCAACATACTGTATCCAGGCGAGTGGCGCAAGGGTTTTCTTTCGCCTCTTTCAGAGCATCTGACATATCTAAATATCTATATCCCCTCAGCCATTCCTCATGTTGCTCCAGCAGCAGGGCTCCTATAAGGCGACGGCACGATTCTCCGTTGGTGAAG
>NJBL01000072.1 GCA_005223145.1 bacterium (candidate division B38) B3_B38
GTTGAGGGATTGAAGCTTGCTTTCCTGATGGTCCATTTACAGCCTCCTATGTTCACCCTCCCGCCCCCTGTCCGCTATGACATGGCCATATACTTCGATGACCCCATGGGGAAAGAGAGCATGTTAACCCTCCGCTTCTGCCAGATCGACGATGCCAAGCAGCTTAATATATTAGCCAAAAGCGGGCTGAAGTATATCATTCCTTTGGAAATCTCACCTAACAGCAATCTGATGAAGCTGGCGGTTATGAACCACGCCAGCGGTGAGGTCTGCGTGGTGGAGCGCCCGGTAAGCCTGACTATGACCGAACCCTTCAACATCAGCAGCCTTATGCTGTTCAATCCCCAGGAGGATGTCCCCTTCTTCCAGAACCCCGAGGAGTATGAGACCCTGAAATTCCTCTCCAAAGAACACCAGGACTATCCTCATCCCCTCCAGCTCCATGGGATAACCTATGTTCCCACACTAAAAGCGGATTTTAAGACCAGCGACTTCCTCGGTTTTATGTTCTCGATAAAAGATAGTCTGACCTCCAAGGAGATTTTGAAACCCTTCAAAGTGTTCATTATAATAAAGGATAAAAATGATCAGACGGTCTTCCGGAGAGAGCTGATAAAATCTCAAGCCCATTACGAGGGATATTTCTATCAATACTGGGGTGCTATTCCGTTGACGAAGTTCATCCCCGACCCCTATCAGATGCAGATAGTAATCACCCATCCTGATTCCACAAAGGCTGCCATTCTCACAAGGGACTTCCGGGTTATTACCTGATTCCGCATCGGTGCCGATTGGATGATTTCCTTGCGGAATCCCCCCTATTATCTGATGGTTGATAATTATGGCAAAACTGGATAAATGGATACCGTTAATCTTAATCCTTCTTATTACCTTCCCCTTATTTGGAGGCGAATCCCCCACCAGCAGGCTCTTAAAGGTTAAATTAGCACTGGATGAGAGCTATCCCCCCAGGGATTCATCTCAGAAAGGGATAGAGGAGGCAATCCTCACCGCATCCCGCCATTTTGAAAAGGAGTTCGATCTCAAGTTTACCCTGGCTGAGGTCTCCTCCTGGCAATCGGACAAAGGAGTGAAGAGCTTCGATGAGCTGTTCATTGACATGCAGAGAAAGGTGGACCGAGGAGGATGCCATATTGTTATCGGACTCACCGCCCGGCGGTTACTCCGGGGAGAACTTCTGGGAGGGGCCTCCTATAGAAGTGGTAGCATATTAATAAGATGGACGTCTCCCCGGCAGGACCTGGGCTTGCTCCTTACTCACGAGTTGGGACACCTCTTCGGGGCTGTCCATACAAAAAATCGCCATAGTGTGATGAACATAAACCCTGACACCAGCGACTTTGACAGAGAGAATGCAGCTCTGATCAGGTTGAATCGTGAGCGGCGGTTCCTTCCACATCTCTTCCCCATCAGCGGTCAGCAGCTGGAAGAAGCCCTCCATCGCTATCAGAGGCTGCCGAAGATGGGGGATTACAAGAATCTTGATGCTGACATCTTTCTGATAATGACCCTGATGGAGTTTGAAGGCTATTCAGAAGTTATCGACCGGTGTCAGAGGTTGCTGAAAAAAACGCCCCACTCTTCCTCTATAAGGAACCTGATGGCTATTGCTCTCAGAAGGAGTGGTTATATAGATAGAGCCATTGAGGAATATGAAACAATCATTAGGGAAGACCCCTTAATTCCCTATGTTTATTACAACCTGGGCATAGCCTACTCAAAAAGAGAGGATATTGACAAGGCCATTATCCAATATCAGAAAGCCATCTACTTGATGCCCAGCCATTATCAGGCTCGCACCAATCTCGCCCATCTCTATCTGGAAAAAAGGCTGCTAAACGAGGCAGAGGAGCAGTGCCGTCAAGCTCTGGCTATTGAAAATGATTATGCCGAGGGGCATTCTGTCCTGGCGGCCACCTATCTGCTAAAGCAACAGCCGGAGGAGGCTTATTCCGAGTGCCAGGTGGCCCTCAAGCTTAATGACCAGCTTTCCTCAGTCTACAATACCATGGCGGGATATTACATCTTCAAGAACCAGAACCAGGAGGCGGAGAAATGGTGTCTCAAATCCTTGGAGATAGACCCCCGCTATCATAAAGCCTACTATAATCTGGGAAACATTTATTATGCTATGGGAAAATTCCCCGATGCAGTTAAGAACTACCAGGAGGCTATAAAGCTCAAATCTAACTATCTGCAAGCCCACTTGAACTTAGGGCTTACCTACTACCGAATGAACCAACCGGAGCAGGCAGGGGAGGAGTTCGACTATCTCTTAGCTGACCACCCCGACTACGAACCCGCCTATGGGAACCTCTTCTCCCTTTATTTTGAGGAGAAGAAATTTGATGAGGCGGAGAGGATTTGCCGTACGGCCATAGACTATGGAGTTAACAATCTTCGGTTTTATCAATATTTAGCTATGGTGTTATCCGAGCTGGGAAAAGCACAGGAGGCGGAGAGATATTATCAACTTGCCCTGGAATTGGACCCTCAAGATTCAGCCATTTATCTTGCCCTGGGGAACCTCTATTTCCGTTATAACCTCCTCGAAAACTCTGCCCACAACTACCTGAAAGCCCTTGAATTCGACGACAGCCTGAAAGATGCTCACAACAATCTGGCGGTAGTGTATTTTTATCAGGAAAAATATGAGCTCGCCTGGGAGCACCTGCAGCAGGCTGAGCAGCTGGGATTAACACCCCATCCCGATTTTGTAAACAAGCTGAAGGAAAAGCTTAAATCAAAATAGCGGGCTTTTTCTCTTAAGGATTAAATGGAGGACTAATTTCCCTTCCTGAGCTGCTCTAAGAATTGCTTCACCAGAGGGGCATCGGGAGAATCGGGTGCCAGCTCCAGAAACTTCTCAAAAGCCTTGATGGCTTCATCCTTCCTCTCGAGGGCAACATAAGAATAACCCATCTTCAAATAGGGGACCTCCCACTCGGGCTTAAGCTCCGCCGCCTTTTGATAGCTTTCCAGTGCTTTCTCATGATTCCCCGCTATAGCATAGGTCTCCCCCAGGTTATAGAATATCACCGGGTCGGTAGGATTCTGGGCTATGACCTTCTCAAAATAGCCGATTCCCTCCTCCATCTTGTCCATGAGGACATAGCTCTCCCCTATGTTCAAAAGCGCAGCGGTCTGGTCGGGCTCCTGCTCCAGCACCTTCGTATAATTCTCAATAGCTTTCTGGTAGTCCCCCTTCTCCTTATAGCAGTTCCCCAGGTTCACATAATATCGGTAATACTCAGGGGCGCTGTTAACCACCTGCTGGAACCTCTCAATTGCCTCATCATATCTCCCCTGCTCAAAGAGCTCATTGCCCTCCTTGATCAAGGGGTAGTTAGGGTCGGCTTCGGCAATCATCTCACCGGTAAGCTTTTTCAGGACGAATTCCAAGTCCGGGTTGCGAGCAGCCTGGCTAATCTGCTGGGTAATCATCAACGGCTGGTAACCCGGGGCGACCGCGGTGAACTCGTAGAGCCCCGTCACCAGTCGGGAGAAACGGAACCGTCCCCTTTCGTTAGTGGTGGTGGTGGCCTCCTCGTCGAACTCCTTGATATAAGCCCTTATCCTGGCGCCTTCAATAGGCTTGCCCTCCTCATCAACCACTGTCCCCACTATAACCCCCTGGCCTCTCCCCTGCATTGCCAGAAGAGAGACGCTGACATACACCATCAGCCCAATAACTATCCATAAGATAAATTCTCTCTTCATAACATTCACCCCATATTTAAGATTTCATTAATATATTAGCATATATCCCAACAAAAGACAACGCCATTTAACCCCTTAGCTTCCTAATTGACAACCCGCCCATCATCACCTTATAAGTTATACATTAATAAAAATTTTGTAATCAGAGAAACTTATGGTATAATTTTAATAAGGACTATACAAGTTAGTTAAGTTTTAAACACCTATCATATCAAAAAGGGGTAAGGTAATGAAAAGATTAACAATATGTGCACTCCTTATGTTAGCCTTTGCAGTTATCTTGTGGGCGGGGGATAAAGATTTCTGGAAGAGCAAACCCTATACCGAGTGGACGGAGAAAGAGGTGGAGAAGATGCTCACCGACTCCCCGTGGGTCAAAAAATGGTATTACGACCCCAGCCGCTACTCTGCCATGCAGGAAGCCGGCCGTCAGGAAACCAGAGATCTGAGGGGAGCCGGCTCCATCCGTTCCCAGATGCCCACCCAGCCTTTCACACTCCTGATAGCCTGGAGCACCGCTCAGCCCTGGAAGGCAGCCGTTATGCGCAACCAACAGCTCACTACCGGGAAATCCAACCCCGAACAGGAGAAGGCTTTTATTGAAGGAGAGGAGCCCCTCATCAGAATCCAGGTGATGAGCACCAACCCCCGTCTCCTGATGGGGCTCACCACTGAACAGCTCCAGGAAAGCACCTATCTGGAGGTCAAAGGAAAAGATAAGGTGAAAATCCCCATCGCCCGCTACGCCGCCCCGGACAAGGACAATCCCAATGTCGCCCTTTACATCTTCCCTAAGGAGTATGAGGGAAATCCGGTGCTCACACCGGAGGTTAAGGAGATATCCTTCTGCACCAAGATATCTAAAGCTGAAATCAAGGTCAAGTTCAAGACTAAGGATATGAAGGTCAACGACCAGATAGAGTGGTAACCCCCTTGCTGGAAAGATAAAATGGGGAAGGGACTCCCCCTTCCTTTAGGAGATAACAACCCTTCCCCGAGGAAAAAAACTATCCTTATCTAAATCAACCTTTACCTTTGTCCCCCCAATCTCTCCAGGGATAAAAAAAGCCCGGGAGGACAATCTCCCGGGCTGAGCTCTGTCCCTGATTAGAAGCTGTAACGTACCGCAAACCTGACGGCTCGGGCACCCAGGGTGAAGGGGAAGCGGGCATCCAGGTAGTAGCTGCGGTTTACTTGCTCGTAGGAGCGGAGCACAGGAACACTGTTCAACAGGTTGAACATATCAACTATCCCGTGGAGCCTGCCGGGACCTAAGTCAAAGGTCTTCTCAAGCCGCAGGTCAAGGCAGTAGTAGGTGTCGTTGTACTTTTCACCGGGCTTGTAAGCGTCGAGGTAGTAATAATCCGAATAGTCTCCGTACCACTTCAGGGCTGGGAATTCATCATTGCGGGGGAAACCACTGCGGGTGTTCAAGAAGCCACCCAACCTGATCCCGTAGGGGAGCTCGTAGCTGCCGGTCAGCTTCAGCATCCAGGGGATGTTATCCCCATAAATCCCACCACTTTTCAAACCCACATCCTCCGGATAATCAACGCTCTCACCCTGCAGCCCCTTGGTCCAGTGCCGTGAAGACCGTCCAATGGTAAGGGCCGCGCTGCCCATCCACTTGTTGCTGTAACGCTTGGTGAGAACGATATCCACCCCACTGTACTGGGTGTAGTAATCGTAGTAGTTGGTGCGCTCCCTCGCAGTATAGTAGTAGTCAGCTAACGGCTTTATCCAGTTGTACACAGTCCCGGTGTAGGTCTCACCACTATAGGGAGAGGTGTAGCTGACATCTGCAGGTGCCCAGCTATTAAAGTCTACCTTATCGCTCCAGTCGGGCAGGTAATACCAGTACCAGTTGTAGTTGTCAATGTATCGGTAGTGGTAGCTGACGGTCAGAGCCAAATCTTCCATCAGCTCCCGGTCAAATCCACCCAGTATCTCCCAGGTGCGGGTAGCCCCATATCCATCGGCTGTCTGATATTGTTCGGCTTTGGCCATGGGGTTGTCAGGGTCATAACTGTAATACCGGAAGGTAAGCTCATCGGGGACATCTACATGCATGTCATCATTCAGGTCATCCCACCACCATCTGCTCCAAATACCACCGATCACATTACCCCAACCGCCTCTCCAGGTGCTGGGCATATCGCTGTAGCGGGCGACATTGAAGCGGACAGCGGTCTTCCCATCTCCGGTGAGGTCGTAGTTGAGCCCGAAGCGGGGGTTGAAGTCCTTCCAATCGAAGGATTTTTTAATCCCCGGGTCGTATATGCTGGCGGCATACTGTTCACCAAAGAAGTTGCCTGCAACCTCGTGAGCTTTCCGTCCACCCGTGGACATGTCATATCGGAAACCAACATTAATGGAGATCCTCTCTCGGGAGTAGGTGTCCTTTAAGTAGATGCCGGTCATGCGAAGGAATTCATCATAAATCGAGTGATCCGTTAACATGTAGAGGTTATTTCTCCTGGTCCCCTCACCATAGTAGTTGATCGACATCCCCTGCGGGTAGATGGTGACCGATGTTACCGACGGGCGTCTGTGCTGGAAGCCGATTCTGAACTCGTGGGAACCGCCAAGCAAGTCGTCCACATAGATGTTGTTGTCGATATCAACCTCGTGCTGAGGTCTCTTGGTGTCGTAGTCATACTGAGCACTAAACCACAGCTTGTTGGCATCGCGGTCCCTGATGGCCTGTCGGCTGGTCAGATAAGCCATATCCTGAGGCGCCAGGTGGAAGTAACCAGCAAGGAAACCGTAGCGGATGGAGCTGAAGAAGTCGGGGTTCCAGTAGTGCTGGTCGTCAACCCGATAGTAGGGGGAGGGACCACTCTGCACATGATAGGCATCGGGGTCGTCCTGCGGGTTGGTGCCGTTGTTCCTGGAGCGAGTGGGCCAGTTCTTATCACCCCACTGGTAGTAGAAGGAGAACTGGTTGTCTTCCACCGGTCTCCAGATGAACTTGGCGTTGAGGTTGGTGAGTTTGGTGGTTCCAAAAGCGTAGTCCCCTGTTGCGGGGTCGATGACCGGGAAGTAGCGACCGATTCTGGCTTCCTGAGCCGAACCCCAGAACCACATCCTATCTCTTAGTATCGGTCCGCCTATATCCACACCGTAGTCGGTGTTTCGCTTGATTCTCATATCGTGGGGGTCCAGACCCCGCTCCATCTCCTCCGGACGTTCAGTCTGAAGGCTCTCATCAACATAGTAAAAGCCACCCTGCCCGTGGAACTCGTTGCCGCCGGTTTTGGTGACCAGGTTGACGGTTACCCCGCCGCCACCGCGGGAAGTGATGTCAAACCCGCCGGTGGTTACCTGAATCTCGGCAAAGGAGTCGAAGTTGTAGTAGGTAGGAGTGGACCCCATAGCTGCATGCTCAGTGATCAGACCACCGTCCATATGGTAAAGGGTCTGACCGCTGGCTGAACCATGGGCGCCAAAGCCGGTCTGCTGACCGCTCTGGTCACCACCAACATTGGGTCTTTGAACCGTCACCCCAGGGGCTTTATCGAAGATGACCCAGGGGTCGCGGGCGTTGGGGATTCCCTGCAGAACCTCTTGCCCGAAGTTGGTAGTGATCTCGCTCCTCTTGAGGTCGATCATCTCCGCCTCAGCCACCACAGTGATGGCTTCCCTTACCGCGGCTATCCTCATAACTACATTAACGGTGGCGGTGAAGGCGGTCTTCAGTTCAACGCCCTCCCGCACAAACTTCTCGAAACCCTCCAGCTCAAAGGTAAGGGTATAAGTTCCGATTTCCAGAGCCTTGAAGCGGTATCTCCCGGTCTCAGTGGTGTAATAGACCATGGGGGCCATGGGACCCTCAAGGGTTACCGTCACTCCGGGGAGGACAGCTCCGGTCTCGTCCTTTACCGTTCCCTCCATGGCGGCTTTAACTCCAACCTGCGCCAGAGCAAATCCACCAACAAGAGAGAAGATCATCAGAAAAGTTAGCGCCTTACCCCAAACATCTCTCATTACGCTTTCCTCCTTATTCTTTTAAAATAGAGGTTAAGGTAAAAAATGAGGATATTGTTACTACCACCCCCTTTCCTTAAGTGAGAATAAAAGTATGTCTCTGAAAACTTAATAGGATTGTAAGAGAAGATAGGTTTATATAAGTAACATCACCCCCCTTTACTAAATAGTGAATGATGGAAGAAACTCTTCTTAGCTTTCCCCTTTTTACCCTTTATATTTTAACTCGTAAATATTATACCCAACATTCCTTCCCCTCAAGGAGGGAAAAACCACATCTTTAAATTATTAGAACGCAAGAGGTTATGTTGAATCTCGCCTCACTCTTAGCTTGTATTTCCGCTCGTATGAATTATAATTAAAATGAGGTTAAGATAGGCCTATTTGCAATCATCACCCCCTTCAATCCATACTTCAAAATATAGGATAGAATAAAATCTTCTTAGCTTCTCCCTATTTACCCATTACTTTATATAAGCAAAATTTGTGCCTTTTAAAGCAGATAATTGCATAATCTTATTAATTATTGTGTAATAAAGATTTAAGCGCGTGACCATCTCCCTTTTACCTTAATCTCACCCTTTTGCCACTCTATTTTTATCCATATATTTGAATATCAATCCAAATTAATCTACTTGTTGCTTCCCCTTACTCAATCTGTAAGTAATTTATATTTAGCATAACTGTTACCCTTAAGTCAAGACTTTTTTTGATATACTTTCGGAAATGAGGAGATTTTTATCAATTGACGGAGAATTCACTAACGAGATAGGCAGCGGTTCTCTCAAAGGCTTAATCTCCCCCCACTCTCTTTTTCAACTGGTTTATCCTCTTTTCAATCAACTCCACATCCTCGGGGCTGAGCTGGTCTTTCTGCTTTAAGACCTCCTGATACAGCTTTAATGCCTCTTCCCACTTTTGCATTCTGATATATATCCTGGCTAAGTTAAGCGCAGCATCGATATTCTGGGGGTCGTAGTAGAGGGCTTTCTGGAAGTTCTCCACTGCCGCTGGGAGGTCGTTTTTCATAGCCCTGATAATAGCCACTCCATTATAAGCCCTGGACATCTTGCCATCGTAGCGGAGCGCGGTCTGGTAGCTTTGCTCCGCTTTATCGTACTTCTTTTTGGCATACCAGCAGTTGCCCAGGTTGTTATGTAGGGATGCGTTAGTGGCGTCAAGCTGGAGAGTCTGTTGGAATATCTCCATTGCCCTATCGATGTCCCCCCGATAGAAATAGCTGATACCCAGGAAATTCAGAGAATCTATGTCTTCGGGAAAGAATTTAAGGGCGTTTTCCAGTGTCTGGATGGAGCGGTCGAGTTCCCCTATCTTTTGCAGGTAAAACCCCAGGTTTTTTCTTATGTCGTTATTATCAATATTCATCTCCACTGCTTTTTCCAGAATCTTGATTCCCTTTGCCGTCTCCCCGGCGGTATTGTAAGTCATGGCTAACTGCATGTAGGCGGCACTGAAATCGGGCTGAAGGGATATGGCCTGTTCAAACCATCGGATTCCCTCCATCGGTCTCCCCTCTATAACGGCGATCATCCCCTTATCAAAGGCACTAGCCACATGGAGGAGGTTTTTGGGGTCCTTCTCCGGCACAGAGTAGGTGGAAAAATCCTTGGTGGGGGGGACTGTCCCCGACAGGTAACCGAGGGAGCGGAGTTTAGCCCTCTCCTCAGAGCTGAGGGGGGTCAGGCTGGCCTGCTTCCCACCTCCCGATTGCAGCTTATCGAGGATTTTTCGGTAGCTGCTAAAATAACTCTCCCACAATTTGGGAGATGTCCGGGCTATATTATTTTTCTCCTGGAAGTCTATCTTCAGGTTGTAGAGTTCTGGCAGGGGAAGGTCAACCAGCTTCATATTCTCCTCTATCATCCCTCTTACCGGAGCCCATCTTCTGGTGTAAGTGTTGGTGAGGGTTTCCAGGTAGAGGGGGCGGTGGGGGAGGGTAGAGCCTCTCAGCAGGTGGTCTTTCAGGGAGAGCCCATCCTCGAGCGAGGGTCTCTTCCAGCCGAACCAATCGATTATGGTGGGCATAATATCCACCAGGCTGACCGCCTCCTGGCTCCGGCGGTGCTTCAGCACTGCTGGCTGGTGAATGAAAAGGGGGATATGAACGGTAGTATTATAGATGAAAGTCCCGTGGGTCTCCTCCCCGTGGTCCCCTAAGCCTTCCCCGTGGTCGGCGGTGATGATAAACAGGGTCTCCTCCAGCAGCCCCTGCGACTCCAGCAGTTGGTGGAGCCTCCCTATCTGCTCATCGGCGAAGGCTATCTCGCTGTCGTATAGGTTTCCGTATTTCTGCACCAGCCGCGGTGGAGGTGTGTAAGGGAGGTGAGGGTCAAAAAGGTGAATCCACAGGAACCAGCGGCTGTCGGCGGCGTTTTTAATCCATTGAATAGCCAGCTCCATGGTCTCGTCAGCGGGGCGTTCGGAATAGACGAAGATAGCAATCGACTCCTGGCTGATGTATCCATCATCGTAAAGCTCGAAGCCCTGGTCCAGGCCGAAGCTCGAGTCCACCGGAAAAGCGCTGACGAAGGCGGCGGTGCGGAAGCCATTCTGCTGGGCAATTTCGGCTAAGGTGAGCACCTCCGTCCCCAGCCGGAAGGGGCCGTTGTCCCTCACGCCGTGACGAGGGGGATAAAGACCGGTGAGCAGAGAGCAATGAGCGGGGAGGGTGAAGGGTACCGGGGTGTATGCCCTGTCGAAGACGATGCTGGAGCGAGCGAGCTTGTCCATAGCGGGGGTGTAGTCGACCTCGTCATTGTAAGCACCCACATGGTCAGCCCTCAGAGTATCAATGGTTAGAATAAGGCAGCGAGAGGCAAGCCTTGAGGTATTTTTTATGGAGAAGGAAGGTTCGGTACCTCTCAGCCCAGGGGTGAGAAGCAGGCAAAGAAGAACCAGCAAGGGAGCGAGCCAGAGGTAATGCATTCTTCTGTTCATTGGATTACACATGCACAAAGGATTTTTAGGGCTAACTGATAATATACCACCTCAACAGGGATGCAGTGGGCAAGGGACCACTCAGGCGGGGACATCGGTTATTGACTCTCCGACTTGATTTTTTTTAGTCTCTCTTGAATCTCCTCTTGAGCGGGGTCTAACCGGAGGGATTCCTCCAGCAGTTGGATGGCTTTTTCTGTCTGCTTCAAATTGTAATAGATATACGACAGAATGTTGAGCACAGGGGGATACTTGGGTCGCTCCAGCCGGAGGCGTTCGTAATAGCGTCTGGCTTCCTGATAATCATTTTTATATAAGTAAGCCTGACCGATTAGCTCTAACAGTGCTGGGTGGCGCGGTGAGGAGACCAGAAGGGGGCTGGCGCGCTCTATCAGTTCGTCGTATCGCTTGGCCAAAAAGAGTAGTCTGCAGTAGTCGAGATTGGCTGGCAAGTGGTCGGGGTTCTTGCTCAGAACCGCCTTGAGTCCCCTTTCGGCATATGCATAGTCTCCGGTATTCATGTAGAGCTTAGCCCGGAAGTAATCGTATTGGGGGTTGTCGTAAGGGATAATAGCCTGATTATAACTCCAGCACTCGGGCTCTGGCTGGGAGACCAGCTCGAAATCAGCCCGGGCGTAGGCTTCTACCACACCTTCGCCAGTGGTCATGTTTTTCAAGAATATATCCAGGGAGGCTTTTCCCGCTCTCAATTTCTCCAGATTTAACCTTTGATAGAGGGTAATCACCAGGGCGTTGCTGCTTACCAATTCTGCCAACGATTCCTCTACTCTGCTCACCACCTTCCCTCTCTGGGAGATCTCATAGGAGAGGAGATAATTGGACGCCTGCTGGGGGGTTATCTCCTCCGAGAAGAATATCTGATAAAAGGCTATCATCCCCTCTTCCCGGGGAAATATGTTATCCACTGAGGGGGAGATAGCCAGGTCTTCAAACTGGAAAGCCTTTATCCTTTGACTACTCTTATCCCCTTCTGAAATTCGGGTTATTTTCCTGACCAGGTATAAATTCCCCATAAAAGGCACCTCAGCAGGAAGGGCAGGAATGACGAGCTCAGCAGAGGTGGTAGCAATCTCCTTGCTCACATTGTTCCGCAGCACCAGGTCGAGGTGGAAGTTACCAGGGATTAAAGCCCTTCTGAACATCAGCATCATGGGACGGTAGCGAATCTGCTCAAACTTAGTCTCGTCAAGATAGATATCCTCAAGCCCATAAGAGAAAGCATCAATGACATTATCCTCCTCATCCTTGACGGTACCGCTGAGGTCCAGGTTGATGAAGTATTGGTCCTCGTATTTGCCGACCTGCAAATCCTCGGGCTCAATCTCAAGGGCTATATCGTAGAAGACATTGCCGGTGGGAGAGGCGAACCATCTGACGAGATTCCCTATGGTCATCGTCCTGAAGTACACCTCCACCTCCACCTCGGCTTTTCCTGCCAGGGTGGCATCCACATAGTCCTTTCTGCTCTCCTCCTCTAAGTTGCGAGCTCTCCAGATGTCGCCTATCATTTGTTCAGATTCCATCCCGGCTGCTGATGAGCCGAAGGTGCCAAATCCCCCGGAGCTGGGCAAATAGCTCCAGGCGGCATGGGCTATGTCATATCCCAGCTTGCTGAGGAATTCAAATTGAGTCTCCTCATCAAGAGGCTGGACTTCGGGAGTGGGCGGGGCTTCGACGCCAGATACTTCGGCTTCGACAGCTATGATCCGGCCTGGCAACCCAGGGAACCGGTGGGGACCTACGACGTGGTGACGTGCGTCTACGTCCTGAACGTGGTCCACGCTGGAGAAGCTCGGAGGATCATGAGGCGGATCCAGAAGATTCTGAGGCCGGCGGGTGTGGCTTATGTCGCGGTGCGTCGAGATGTTCCCACCTACCAGAGGCGGGTGGCTCCAGCGACAGGTCAGCCTCCCTCACCTCCAGGTAGTCCACGAGAACCGAAACTACTGCATCTACGAGCTGAGAAAAACAGGGGAAGCCGGGGACAGCTCATGAGGTGACCTTGATGACGAAGTCAGTCCAAGAGATCGAGCGC
>NJBL01000009.1 GCA_005223145.1 bacterium (candidate division B38) B3_B38
CGTCCCCCGCCACCAGGTCATTCTGGGGAAGTTCATCGGCGGCTACCTGACCATTCTGGCGGCGCTGCTCATCTCAGTTCTCATAGGGATGGTAATCGTCTCCTTTCTCTCCTTTCCCCTGTTCAGCGGTGAGGTGCTCTCCCGTCTTCTCCTCATCCTGCTGGTCTCCTTCCTCTATCTGGCGCTGATGTTCACCCTGGGGCTGTTTATCTCCTCTCGCTGCCACAGCTCATTGAGCGCCTTCACTATTCTGCTGCTAATATGGGTGGTGCTTATCTTAGCCTTCCCCAGCCTCTCGGGAATCGTAGCCAGAATTGTTTATCCGGTGAAGAGCGAGCAGGTACTTAACCAGGAGAAAGCGGAGGTTCGCAGCAATATACTTCGGGAAAAGGGGAACGAGCTGAGCGAGGCGATAGAGAGAGCCGGCCTCTTCCGCGAAGGTGTCTGGACCGGAAGTGAGGAATGGCAGGAATATGAAAAACTGCGAAAACCCATTGCCGGCAAGTACGAGAAAAGGCAAGCCGAGCTGATCAGACAATTGGAAGCAGATTACCAGAGGGAGCACTCCACCCAGGACAGGATTGCAGTCAACATCTCCCGCCTTTCGCCTGCTTCTACCCTGACTTACATCATGGGCGACCTATGCCATACCGGTCTGCAGGAGAGGGAGAGCTTCTACCAACAGGCTAAGGTCTATTACCAGCGGCTGGACGATATATACTATAGTAAGGAATGGGTAGATACATTTACAGTTGGAAAGAGTCGCACTTATTCTATAGGTAAGAATGCAGAGGGGAGAGCTGAGAGAAAGGACCTCCCCTTCTTCACCTATAAATCGAGAGGGCTGGGGGAGGTCTTAGGCCGCTCGATTATTGATATAGGGGTGCTTGTGCTGTATACGCTCATCTTCTTTCTGGGGGCTTACTTCTCCTTCCTGCGTTACGATGTGCGGTAAGGGAGCCTGAGAGGAGAGGGTTAGTCTTTTAAGATGAAGGGCTCGAAATCTACCATCCCAAAGCCGGGGTTCTCATCGTCATCCACTATGTCGTAGCGGTCTATCTCCGCAACGGTATTGAATCTCCAGATGTTGTTCTCCGCCATAAGCTCATGGGGGGTGGCGTTCCTTAACACCTCCTGTGGGAACTGCCCGCTGAAGTCATTGTTGCCATTGCTATCACCGCCACCACCAAAGTCCCCCATAGCCGAGAGCTCCATAATGACCGGCATACCCCCCTGCTCAAAGATGTTTGCCTGCACCACGCTGTAAGATTCATCCGAGCAGAGGAGGGGGGGAACCATCCCCTGCACCCGAAAAGTGTTCTGGCGGATGGTGGCCCTGGAAGTGCCGCTTACTATTATCCCCCCGGCGTTGCCGGTGAAGAGATTGTGATTAATGATAAGGTCTGAGTTCCCTGTGCATTGTAAACCTGACTGTATCTCAAAGCTAGTGACTACTACATTCGTCACATCTTCTCCTGTTAACCCGTTGAAAATGACGGTCCTATCAGCCCCTGCGCCTCTGACAGTGAGCTCCCCTTTCAGTCTGATTTGAGGCTCATCATAGGTTCCGGCAAAGACTGCCACCGTAGCCCCTGGCTCAGCTTCGTCTATTCCCTTCTGGATGGAGCTGTAAGGGTGAAATATGGAGCCATCCTCATTTCCGGTGATGTTATTACTATCGACATAGATGAGCGAGCGATGGGGCTTGAAGGGCTCGGTGGTTTTCTCACAGGAGAGGATGCCTACTACCAGAGCCAAAAAGGTGAGAAAAAGGAGATATTTTCTCATAATGCTAACCCTATCAAATTAAGACCTTCATCTCCTTGACCAGCCTATCAATCTCCCTGAGGAGCTCCTTTACCACTGCTGCTTCCTTGACTTTCCTTAATATCTTCCCCTTTCGGAACAGCACCCCTCCATCTTTCCCGCCAGCGAACCCCAGGTCAGCCAGCCTGGCTTCACCCGGTCCGTTGACCACACACCCCATGATGGCGATATGGAGGGGATAGGTGATGTGGGTGATGCCCTTTTCCACCTCTTCGCAAATCTTCAGCAGATCGACCTCACACCGCCCGCAGGTAGGGCAGGAGACCACCATTGGTCCCCGCTGTCGAAGGTTGAGCGCTCGCAGAATATGATAGGCTACCTTTACCTCCTCCTCCGGGGGAGCAGTGAGGGAAACCCTGATGGTATCTCCCAGACCCTGGGAGAGCAGAATTCCCAGCCCCACTGCCGACTTGACCGCCCCGGGAAGAGGGATGCCCGCTTCGGTTATTCCCAGATGGAAGGGGTAATTGACCCTTTCCGCCAGCATCTGGTAAGCCCGGCAGGTGGTGATGACATCAGGGGCTTTCAGCGAAACCACCATTTCCTCGAAACCCATATCCTCTACTATCCGGATGTTGGTGAGGGCGCTTTCCACCATAGCTTCTGCGGTAGGGCTCCCATATTTTTGCAGCAGCCTTCTCTCCAGGGAGCCGGCGTTGACCCCCACTCTTATGGGAACTTCCCGCTCCTTCGCTCCCTTTACCACCTGACGGAGCCTATCAGTAGAGCCGATATTGCCGGGATTGATGCGGAGCTTATCAGCACCTGCCTCCAGAGCCCTCAGGGCTAAGCGGTAGTCAAAATGGATGTCAGCTACCAGGGGAAGGCTTGTCCTCTTCTTAATCTCGGCCAGGGCATCCGCTGATTCCTGGTCTGGTATGGCTATGCGCACCAGCTCGCATCCCAATTGCGCAAGGCTCTCTATCTGCCGAACGGTGGATTCTATATCTCGGGTATCGGTCTTGGTCATCGACTGCACCACAATGGGAGCGCTTCCCCCGATGGTCACATTGCCCACCGTGACCTCCCGGCTCAGGCGTCGTTGGTATACTCTCATAGGTAAACCTTCTGGAAGGAAATGCAACTCCGAGGGAATACCCTCAGAGGTTTTTTACTATATCGTAGTATATCACCATCCCCATAATAGCTATAAGGATAGCGAAGCCTACCTGCATCAGCCTCTCTTTAAGCTTGAGGCTTAGGTCTTTCCTGATAACCCCTTCTATAAGCAGAGTGAAAAGGTGCCCCCCATCGAGCACGGGTATGGGGAGGAGGTTTATGATGCCTAACTGGAGGCTGATGATGGCAATCAGCTGAAGCAGGGGTATGAGTCCCCTGCGGGCGGCGGCACCGGAGAACCTGGCTATCTCAATGGGACCCGAGGTTGCCCTTAAGGAGAGATCCCTGGTGATGAGCTTCTTAAGCACTTCAAAGACTAAGAAAGTCATCTTGTAGTTTCGCACCAGGCTCTCCCTCAGAGCATTAAAAGGTCCATAACGCTTGATTATGGTCTCCGAAGGGGCGGTAATCCCTATGCGGTATACATCCCCGTCTTTTCGCGGGATTATCCTCTTGCGGAGAAGCTCCCCCTGACGGGAGATGACGAAAGCGAGCTCCTGCCCCCCCTTCTCCTGAATGATGGTGTAAAGTTCATAGAAATGGCTTACTGGTTGGCCATCAATTTCCACTATCATATCCCCCTCTTTCAACCCAGCCAAGTCTGCCGGGAAGCCTTTTTCCGCCTGATGGATACGAGGGGGAATCGGTTCTATAAGACCAGCATAGCCAATATCCCTGGGGGGAACAGACTGGGGGGTCAGGCTTCTGGTTATTATTTGCCCATTCCGCTCCAGACTTAGCAGGAGGTTCTGATTGCCACTGGTGTTGATGACCATCAGAAGCTCTTCCCAGGTACTGATTTTTCTGCTGTTTATCCTCAGAACCAGGTCGCCTGGTCTAATATCACTTTTTACGGCGGGGGACTCAGGAGCTACCCAGGCGATGATAGGCTTCTGCTCCAGGTAAGCAGGAGTCTCCACCCCCACCAGGAAGACCACAGCCATCAGGAAGATGGCGAGGAGGATGTTCAGCGCCACCCCCATAATCAACACTATAAACCGCTCCCCCTTTGACCGGGAAAGAAACTCCTCTTTTCTCCCTTTAAGGGGCTCATAGGGGTTCTCACCCAGCATCTTCACATAACCGCCAAAGGGGAGAGCACTGAGTCGGTAGTCGGTTCCCTTGCGCCTTAGCCCGAAGAGGCGCGGACCAAAGCCGATGGAGAAGACCTCCACCTCAATCCGCAGGGCTTTGGCGGCGGCAAAATGCCCGAACTCATGGACTATTATCAGAATTCCCAAAACGATGACAGCAGATAATATGTTGCCCAGAATGGTGGTCAATTGGTCACCTATTTTTATATTTTCTATTGACGATAGCTTTTGCCCTTTCCATCGCCCACTGGTTGACCTCCAGAGCCTGTTCTATGGAAGAGAGAGGGGTTTTCTGATGTTGTTGCATCGTCTCCTCGATTATGGAGGGGATGGCCAGGAATTGAATTTCACCTGCCAGAAAAGAGGCTACAGCAACCTCGTTGGCGGCGCTGAGCACCATGGGCATGGTTCCCCCTTCGCGCAAAGCCCGATAAGCCAGCCTTAAGCAGGGAAATCGCTCTCTGTCCGGGGGTCTGAATTCGAGGGGATCCATTTCCGAAAGGGGGAGGGAAGTAATGGGGCTGCTCAGCCTTTCGGGAAAGGAGAGGGCGTATTGGATGGGTATTTGCATATCGGGGATGCCCATGTGGGCGAGCAGGGAGCCATCGTTCAGCTCCACCAGGCAATGAACAACGCTCTGAGGGTGGATGGTGATGTCTATTTTATCTATGGGGAAGCCGAACAGCCAGTAAGCCTCGATAACCTCCAGTCCTTTGTTCATCAGGGTGGCGGAATCCACGGTAATCTTGCGACCCATCTTCCAGTTGGGGTGCTCAAGCGCCTCTTTCACTGTAATCTGCCCAAACTTCTCCACCGGTAGGTCGAGGAAGGGTCCTCCCGAGGCGGTGAGGATTACCCGATGGACTTCCTCCCTTTTGCAGTTGAGGAGGCACTGAAAAAGCGCGCTGTGCTCGCTATCTATCGGCAAGAGGGAACTCTTCTGCCTGGCTACCTCCTTCATTATCAGCCCCCCTGCCATAACCAGGGTCTCCTTGTTGGCTAAGGCGATGTCTTTGCCGGCTTGAATAGCCCGATAGGTCGGCAGAAGCCCCAGGGCTCCTACCAGCGCTGAGATGACCAGCTCTGCATCCGGATGGGTAGCTACCTCTATAAGTCCCTGGGAGCCATGGCAGACCTGAAGCCCTGTCGGCGAGTAGGTCTTCTGGAGCAGCTCTGCGGCTTCCCGGGTGGCTACGGAGACTATCTTCGGTTGGAAGGTTTCTATCTGCTTCCTCAGAAGCTCCAGATTTTTCCCCACTGCCAGACCGACCACCCGAAATCGGTCTCGGTGCCTATCTATCACTTTTAAGGCACTGGTCCCGATGGAGCCGGTGGAGCCTAAGATAGCCACTTTTTTCATATCTCTTCTGTCCTAATGGTTCAGGAATAGGGTATAAAAATAGTAGAAAATGGGACCACTGAACAGCAGGCTATCCACCCTATCCAGCGCCCCTCCATGCCCGGGGAGGATGCGGGAGGAATCCTTCACCCCACTCCCCCTCTTATAGACCGATTCACACAGGTCTCCTATCTGACTGAAGACCCCCAGCAGAATAATCAGCAGAAGACAAGAAAGATGAGAGAGCTCCTTAAAGAGGAAGCCCTTGATACCAAAAGCCGCCATAAGGTTGAAGGCAATCCCTCCCACACACCCTTCCAGAGTCTTGTTGGGGCTTATTCGGGGGAAAATCTTATGTTTTCCCATGAAGCGTCCCACCACATAGCAGCCCACATCGCCCCAGGCAACAACGATGAGAAGAAAAATGAGGAGATTATCACCCCTGGCTCCTTCTCCATCTATAAGACGGATGGCTACCTCGTAGCCCAGGAGAAAACCTATGGTGAAGACCCCGAAGATGGTGACCGATATACCCCCCAGTGCTTGCCGGAAATCTCTAACAGATAATAGATAGATGACAGGGACAGCGACCACCATGCTCACGATAATAGCCATCTTAGGAATAATGGGGCTATAGAAGCTGAACAGAATCAGGGCAGTGAACAGGTAGCCTGCCCATATATTGGGTGATTGTCCGCTCTTCTCGGCAATCCTGTAAAACTCTGTCAGAGAGAGGAATCCCCAAAATAGGGCTAACAGAAAAGTATAGAAGGGAGGGAGAAGCTTTATCACTAGCAGGAGGGATGCCCCTAAAGCTATACCACTGAGGACTCTCTTCATGGCTATTTATGCTAACTTCCGGTTTTAGTAATAAGTATTGACCTCCCCCTCTCCTGGTCAGCAAACCTCATAGAGGGAGTTTCTTCAGACGCCGCCAAACCTCCTTTCCCTCTTCTGATAGGAAATAATGGCTTCATATAGCTCCTTGCGGCTGAAATCGGGCCATAGGGTCTCAGTGACCCAAAGCTCCGAGTAAGCAATCTGCCAGAGGAGGAAGTTGCTGAGCCTCATCTCTCCGCTGGTTCTGATCAGTAGGTCGGGGTCGGGTTGCCCGGCGGTATACAGGTTATTGGCGATCAACTCCTCGTCAATAGTAAGCGTGGTCTCCTTGCCCTTTTCCAACTGCTGCCAGATTTTGCGGAAGGCATCGATCAGCTCGGTCCTCCCCCCATAGTTAAGGGCGATGTTAAAGAGGAGCCCGGTGCAATGATGGGTTGCCTCTAATGCCCACCGGAGGTCTCTTTGCACTTCCCCGGGGAGCCCTTCCATCCTGCCGAGGACGCTCAATTTTATATTGTTGCTCAACAAGGTGGGCGTTTCCTTCTTTATATATTTACGAAGGAGACTCATCAGGGTTTTGACCTCCTTCAGAGGTCTTTTCCAGTTCTCCACCGAGAAAGCGTAAAGAGTAAGAATTTTAATCCCCAGATTGGCAGCAGCTTCTACGACTTCTCGGACTGCTTTTATCCCGGCACGATGCCCATCAACCCTTTTCAACCCCCTTCTCTCCGCCCATCGCCCATTGCCATCCATGATGATAGCGATGTGCTGGGGAAGCTTTTCCCTGTCTATCTGAGGAAGAAGCTTCTCTTCCTGCTGGTTCCTTCTCTTAAGAGAATGACCCGTTGTGTCCATCTAACTTACCGATGATAAAAAATTTGTAAAATTATATCATATTTAAGCTCAATAGACAATTGTTCTTTATCGGTTAGAAGTCAGACGGGTCAATATTCTATCTTTATCAGAAAGAGTCCCTGGGGAGGGGCAGTGGGAGCGACTAAATCAGAAAGGTCTGGGTTTTTTAATAGCTCCTGAATGTTCTCTCTGCTGAGTTTCCCCTTTCCTACCTCAATCAGGCTCCCCACTATGTTGCGGGTCATATATTGCAAGAAGCCGTTGGCTCGGATCCGATAGATGAGCATCTCCTTCTGTTGGATGAAGGAAGAGCTGAAGACCTCGCGGATGGCGTTCTTTTTCCCACGAACAGCCGGGCTGAGAGGGGTGAAGTCGTGCTGCCCTACGAAAAGTTCAGCGGCAGCGAACATCTCCTCCAGCCTTAGCTTTAGGGGAAGGTGGTAGACATAGCGGTAGAAGAAAGGAGACAGGACCATTCCGGTAAATATCTGATATTTATACTCTTTGCTTTTAGCATGATAGCGAGCGTGGAATTTGTCCTCCACCTGCTGGAGTTCGGTTATTCTGATGTCAGAAGGCAAGAGGCTGTTGAGCCCTTTCCATAAGGTGGGCAGCGGAATGTCCCCCTTCAGGCGGAAGTTGGCAACCTGCCCTGTGGCGTGAACCCCGGCATCAGTCCTCCCTGCGCCGATGAGCTTGACCCTTTCTCCGGTGATGGTTAAGATTTTATCCTGGATTATACCCTGGATGGTGGGGCTGTTCGGTTGGAACTGCCAGCCGTGATAGTTGGTCCCCTCGTATTCAATGGTTAGCTTCAGATTCCTCATCTTCCTTTTCTTAAAGGACAATTATAGGGGAGGGGTAGGATAAAAGTCAAGGGAAAGCTCACCCGCACTCCTCCCTTTCTTGACACCCAAAGCTGTTTCGGATAATAATTGGGGAGGCATTACCAGGAATCTTTTCCCCTGAAGAAGGATTATCTTCCAGCATGAAAGGGGGACAATGGTGGGAAGATATAAGGTTTCTATCATCGGTGCTGGCAGGGTGGGAAGCACTTTAGCTTATCTGCTTAAGCAGGGGGGCTACTCCATTGGGGGGATGTCGTGTCGCCGTGAGGAATCCGCCCGTCGGGCAGTGGAGTTTGTCTCCGGAGGGGTTCCCTGCAGGGATAATGGCGAGGCGGTGGGGGATAGCGATATTATTCTTATCACCACCCCTGACCAGGCTATCGCTACAGTGGCTCGTCAGCTGAGAGGCGCCCGGATAGATTGGAAGGGGAGAATAGCCTATCATTGCAGTGGTTGTTTGAGTTCCGATATTCTGTCCCCGCTGGCGGAGGTCGGCTCTGCCATCGGCTCTCTTCATCCTTTGCACACATTCGCTCAGCCAGCGCAAACGGTCTCCCGATGGAAAGGGTGCTATTTCTTCATCGAAGGGGATGCCCGGGCGCGCCAGGTAGCCCTGGAGATGTCAGCAGCTCTCGGGGGAAAAGGGGTGGTCATCTCTCCCCAGCAGAAGCCCCTCTATCATGCCAGCGCCACTATGGCCTCTAATTACCTGGTCTCCCTGATATGGCTCTCCCTTCTCCTTTGGGAGAGGATTGGAATACCCTTCTCCGAGGGGGTATCTGCGCTGATGCCCCTGATGAAGGGGACCTTTGAGGATATAGAAAAGCTGGGTGTAGCTTCTGCCTTGACAGGACCTGTTGTCCGGGGAGACCTTACGACAATTAAAGCACACCTGCAGGCGCTGCGGGAGGCTGATAAGATGGCGTGGCAGGTCTATTGCAAGATCGGGGCGGTCACTGCTGAATTAGCCTCCCGCAACGGTTTGCTAAGCTCTCAGCAGAGGGAAGAACTGCTGGGAATTCTGCAAGCTGCTAACGCTTCTTGACCGCCTTGCTTCCGCTTCTGACAGAAGAGGAGCGGGAGGGGCTGAAGGAACGAGAGGGGGTACTGCTTCTGACAGCTCCGCTTCTGACCGAGGAGCTCCCGCTGAAGCTGCGGAAGCTGCCACTACTCCTAATAGTCGGGGAGGAGTAGCGGGGACGGTAAGAATTCTTGAGGCTTTGACTGTAAGATGGAGCTCGATACCTCGGCTGAGAGGGGGAGTAATACCTGGAGGGGGTGGAGCTATAAGGTGGGTACCGGCTGCCAGAAGATGGAGACGAGAGAGACCTCCAGGCAGATGAAATGCTTTTAGCCCTACTTGAGGTGACCGATTTAGAGGAGGAAGGCCAGGAACTCTTGAAGGAGGTGGTTCTACTTCTGGAAGTGGAAGAAGGACTCTTAGAATAGCTGGACGAGGGGCTTCTCGCGCTTCTTGAGATGACCGATTTAGAGGAAGAAGGCCAGGAACTCCTGAGAGAAGGGGTTCTACTTTTGAGAGAGGAACTAGTGGAAGGACTGTATGAGGAGCTTTTGGCGCTTCGTGAGGTGACCGATTTGGAGGAAGACCATTGGCTTTTGAGCGAGGGGGTTTTTCGAGGAACGGAGCTTTTGGAGTAGCGGTAAGAGGAAGAGGTGCTTTTCGGCTGCTGGGAGTAAGAGGTGGTGGCTCTCTTCTCTTTGCTGGCGGAACTGGTGGAGGAGGATGAAGAGAGCCCCTTCCAGGTCTGGGATGTGGAGCGGCTGCTGGCGGTCGGAGGAGGAGTCTTGGGTTTTGGCTTCGACTTCTTAGGAGGAGCTTTTGTCTTTAGCTGCCGGGTTGGGGTGACCTTTCCCTTGCTGGCAGCTGGAGTCTTCGTCTTTTGCTGAGAGGTTGAGGTGACTTTTCCCTTCTCGGTAACAGAGGTATCCTTACCGGAAGTGGAAGGTGTTTTTAGCTTTAGAACCTTCCCCTTCTGGGTGGTCGATCTGGTGGTAGCTCCCTTGACCTTTCCTTCCGCTTCAGGAGGTGCACGGTTTATATCCTTGGGGAGCGCTTTGCTCTCTACATTCGAAGGGAGGTTATAGCCAGACTTCGACATCGCTCGTCGCTGGAGTTCTCCGACGGAGCGCCCTGACTTGGGATTATAGAACTGAGCATCGGCAGCATTCAGCTTATTTATCTGCTCCGCGCTGAATTTCACCTTGCGGATGTCGGGGTTGGCTATGGCATTTCTGGGGATGAAGGTCCAGTGTTTAGAGTCAAAGCGGTTGTATCTGCCGTAATTGTACTTGTACATGGAGGCGTAAATGCCACTTCTCCAATAGCCATAGGTATAAGGAGCCCATCCGATGTAGTGAGGACCGGCAGCCCAATAGACCCAGGCAGGAGACCAGTAAGTACCCGGTACCCACACCCAGCCCCACAGAGGGGTCAAATCCCACCAGCCATAGTGGAAGGGGATCCATCCCCACGAATAGGAGGATATCCATGTCCACCCGCAGGGATACCAGTTCCATCTGCCGTAAGTGTAAGGGATCCAGTAGTTGTCTACATAATAAGGACGCCAGACATAGGATTGATATCGGGCGTAGTAGTGCCAGGCACCATAAGGCTCAAGCTCGGAGGCATAATAAGTAGCCTCTGGAGAGATGTATTGCTGGCTGACTGCTACTGACAGGGTCTCCTCTCTCTGGTAGTTCCATTCGTCAAAGTCATCGAAGCTGGCGGTATTGAAGGACTCTGGCTCTGAGGGGTACTCATTGGGGGAGATATAGCATCTCTGTCCGCTTTTGATCAGCACCGACTCCCCTTCGCTCACTGTCTCGGCTACCCCGTTGTAGACCGACAGGCGGGTGTTGTTCTCCTCGTCCAGGTCTATGCGGAAGGTTCCATCGCTTATAAGATAAACAGAGCAGGCGGGGGTATCAACCTGGAAGTTCTCATCGGGTGTTTCAAGGTTTACGGTCTTCAGATAGATGCTTCCTGACCACATTCTCAGTATGGTGGAGCTCTTATAGGAAGCAGCGGTATCAAAGATGGATTGGAAATCGACCTTGGTGTTCGCGTTCATGCGGAGGATGGTGCCGTTTTCGAACTGGCATTCGACCCTTCCGGTTTCGTCGGTCCAAAGCCTATCACCAGCCATCAGGAGGATGTTAATTATAGGGGTCTCGGGGGCAACTTCAGTAGCTCGCTGAAGGGTTACTCCCTTCTCAATGAAGCTTATCCTCACATAGCTTTTCCCCTCGTCGTCCCCTTGCGGGTAGGATGTTCCTGCAAAGAATACCAGAACGACCAGGGCTAAAAGGAGCCTACCTGCTTGCTTGCCGATATTCTGTCTTTTCATGGCTTCCTCACCTCGCTTTAAGAAGGAGGTTTAATACGGTTCATCTCTTTCTTCCAATCAACTTTAAAGCAAGTTTTATGCCGCTTACTCCATCTGGAATTCTATTTTACGTATCAGTGGCCTGTCGAGAAAATCTTCAGAGGGCCTGCTTTATTGCTGTATTCGTGGAAAACAAAGGACTTACTATTTTCCTCTGGATAAGTCTTTATGATGCTCACCACACCTTTGCATAGTTTAAAGTGAGGAATTCCCATTATTTTGAGCCCTCTGTCCACTAATGATGAACCCTGTTTCCTTAAAAGGACATCCCACTTTTTTGATTATAGCAGATGGAATGACAACTGGCAAGGTCTCCCCTGGGCACGAGGGAGAAGCTTATGGTGCGCGGAGAGGTAACATCTCTCCAGGAAACTCCTTCCCGGCTTGACTTTGAGGTGGGGATATGATAAATTTTTAAAAGATTTCAAAGAGGGCATTAGCCGTGGCAATTATCCCCATCCTCAAATATGGCGAACCCCTGCTGTTGGAGAAATCAGTTCCAGTAGAGAAAATTGATGAGGAGGTTCGTCGTCTTATTAATGATATGGTGGAGACCATGTATGCGGCGGAGGGCATCGGGTTGGCAGCTCCTCAGGTGGGGGAGTTAAAACGGGTGATTGTGGTGGATATATCTTCGGGTGAACATCCAGAGGAGCTGGTGGTCCTTATTAATCCCGAGCTTGAAGCGCAAGAGGGTTCTGTGGTTAACGAAGAAGGGTGCCTGAGCTTCCCCGATATTACCCTGGAGATTGAGCGTCCTCAATGGGTAAAAGTGAGGGCACTGAGCCCTGAAGGGGAAAAAGTGGAGTTAGAGGCTGAGGGCTTATTAGCCTGCGCTCTTTTCCATGAAATAGACCAACTTAATGGAGTACTTATCATTAATCGGGCAAGCTCCTTGAAAAGAGACCTCACTGTGCGGAAGATAAGAAAAAAGATAAAGGCAGGGGAGTGGTAGAGGGATAGGTTCCAGTGGAAAGGATTTCCTAAGGGTCATTCTTCTTATAAAGGGGTGATTCTGCAAAGGTTAGAAAGGAGCTTATGAAAATTGTCTTTATGGGCACCCCCAATTTTGCGCTACCTTCTTTAAGACGAGTGCTTAAGGATGGACATCAGATTCAGCTTCTGGTCACTCGTCCGGATAGACCGAAAGGGAGGGGGCGAAAGATTGCTCCTCCCCCCACCAAAGAGCTGGCCATAAGCCAGGGGATTCCGGTAGAGCAACCGACCGACCTTCGCCGCCATGATTTTTATAACCGTTTGAAATCTTTACGACCTGAGGTTATAGTGGTGGTCGCCTACGGGAAGATTCTTCCTCAGGAGCTCCTCGATATGCCCCCCTATGGAGGAGTAAACCTTCACGCATCGTTGCTTCCCAAATATCGAGGCGCGTGTCCTATCAACTGGGCGCTCATTAATGGGGAACAAGAGACGGGGGTGACCACCATCAAGATGAACGCTGAAATGGACGCCGGCGATATCCTCCTTGCCCGAAGAGTCGCCATTGGAGCTATAGAGACCGCCGAGGAGCTCGAAGAAAGGCTCTCCCTGGTGGGAGCCGAGCTCCTCTCTGAGACCTTAGCCCGCTTGCAGGATGGTCGGCTGGCGCCTCGCCCTCAGGAGCATTCTCAGGCTACTTTTGCCCCTCGCTTGAAGAAGGAGGACGGAAGGATTGACTGGGGAAAGGGGGCATCCCAGATTTTCAATGCTATCAGGGGGCTCGTTCCGTGGCCCGGAGCGTATAGCACCTTCAGAGGGAAGACAGTGATATTCAGGCGGGGGGAGCTTTTTGATGTCCCGGCGGGAGAGGAGTTCCCTGTCCGTGAGCCGGGGGAGATAGTATCCCTTGACAAGAGAGGGATTGTTGTCCAATGCGGGGATGGAGCCTATCTGCTGATTGTAGAGCTGCAACCCGAGAGCAGGCGGCGGATGCGGGCGGTCGATTTCATAAATGGTTATCGAGTCAAACCGGGGGAGAGGTTCGGATAATCCCTTTCAGGTGCCGATAGCACCTTATTTTAAGAGGGTAAGGTCTTCATATCAAGGAGCTTTTTTCATCCTATTGAGGCTAAAATATTGACTGCCGGGAAAAGCGTTTCCATGGTTACCATTGCCCGCCGCTTAGCTTATCAAGCTCTGTGGCGAGTTGCTGACCAGTCTGCCTTCACTTCCTATTTGCTCCCTTCCTACCTGGAGAAGGAGTCTCTTTCCGATCGGGACCGGAGGCTGGTAACCGAGCTGGTCTATGGTTGCCTGCGCTGGCAGGGGAGGCTTGACTGGGTTATCTCCCGCTTCTCCCATTCTCCGCTGTCCACTTTGGAGGTGCCGGTGCTGATCACTCTCCGGCTTGGTTGTTATCAGCTTCTCTCCCTGGAGCGCATCCCTCCTTCGGCTGCTGTTAAGGAGTCGGTAGAGCTGGCTAAGATGTATGGGTCGCCGGGAAGTGACACCCTGGTCAATGCCGTATTACGGCAGATTTGCCGCCAGGGAGAGAGCATCCCCTTACCTCAAGCAGAGAAAGACCAACTCGGTTATCTCACGGTTACCCAGTCCCATCCTCTATGGCTGGTGGAGCGGTGGCTGGAGAGATTTGGCTTCCAGGAGACGGCGGAATTGGTGGAGGCGAACAACCAGAAACCACCTTTGTTCATCAGAGTTAATCGCCTGAAGACCACCCCGGAAGAGCTGAAGAGGGAATTAGCAAAAGAGGGAATCGAGGTGGAAAGTTCCCACTATCTGCCCGATTCATTGAAGGTGGTCAAAGGGAGGATAGCCAGCTCAAGACCACTGAAGGAAGGGCTATGTTACTTGCAGGACGAAGCCTCCCAGGTGGTCTCCTTTCTGGTCTCCCCTCGCCCTGAGGATTGGGTGCTCGATGTCTGTGCCGCACCAGGGAGTAAGGCGTGTCATTTAGCTTCCTTGATGAATAATAAGGGTTATATAGTTGCCAACGACATCCATCTCCATCGTCTGAAAGTACTCAGGGAGAACTGCCGCCTGCTGGGGGCTGGTAATATCCGAATAGTAGCTACCGATTTCACCCGCCATCCCGGGCTGCGGTATGAGTTCGACCGAGTGCTGGTCGATGCTCCGTGTACCTCGCTGGGGCGCATCCGGCGGAGTCCCGAGCTGAAGTGGAGGCGGAAGCCTGAGGATGTGGCTTTTTTATCTGCCAAGCAAAAAACTCTTCTCTTCTATTCCTCCCAGATGGTCAAAAAAGGCGGGATTCTTATATATGCGGTCTGCTCCTGGGAGCGGGAGGAGACCGAGGAGGTGGTGGAAAATTTTTTAGAGGAGAGGAGTGGGTTCAGAGTGGTCGAACCCCGGGATTACCTCCCTGGCACTCTTTACCCCTTGATAGCTGAAGACGGCTTTCTCCGTACCTTCCCCCATCGACATGATATGGATGGCTTTTTTTCTGCTGTCTTCACAAGGGAGAGATAGCTCGGTGAGTGTAAGGGAATTTACTTGAATCAATCGGTTTGATATGCTATATTAAATTTTTCATAAAGGGCTCTTTTATGAAAGGTTGGCTTGAGGGTTTGCTGAGGGGAGTGCTCCTTTTTATAAAGTGGGCGGGGTTGGGACTGGCTGTCCTGCTGGTTTTCTCGGGGAGTGTCTGGGTGACTATGAAGGTGGTTATGGGGAGGCAGGAGGTTGAGGTGCCCGACCTTATCAGGATGGAGCCTTCCCAGGCAACGAGGACTTTGGAGAAGCTGGACCTCAAGCTTAAGGTGGAGACTTATAGTCAATTTAGCGATACCATTGACAAGGGAACCGTTGCCTCCCAATATCCCACCGTTGGCAGCCGCTTGAAGAGGGAAAATACAGTGCGCGTTGTGCTCAGCAGAGGTTCGCAGAGACTGGTGGTTCCTTCTCTGCTGGGGGGTTCGGTGCGGAGAGCTCAGCTTGAGATAGGAAGCATGGGTCTTAGGTTGGGGAAGGTCTATTCAGTCAATTCAGAGGAGCCGATGAACTCCATCATAGCTCAAGACCCCCTTCCATCAATGGAGGAGATGCCGGGGGCGGCGGTCAATGTGCTGGTAAGCCTGGGACCCCGAGCCACAGAGTATATTATGCCCGACCTGGTGGGAAAGACTCTCGACCAGGTGAGGGAGTCCCTGGAGACCAAGGGGTTTCGCATCGGGAATGTCCGTCGTAAATATTACCCTTGGGCGGAAGAGGGGGTGATCATCCAGCAAACACCCCAGGCTGGCTTCAAGGTAAAGGGTGACGCTATTATCAATCTATGGATTAGCGAAGGGATGGAATGATATGGTTAGGATTGCCCCGTCGGTTCTCTCGGCTGATTTTAGCAACCTGAGGGATGACATAGCTAAGGTGGAGAAAGGGGGAGCTCATCTGCTCCATGTCGATGTAATGGATGGTCATTTTGTTCCCAATATAACCTTTGGACCCCTCATTGTTGGTGCCCTGAATCGCATTACGGAACTGCCCCTCGATGTCCACCTGATGGTTGAAAACCCCCATCAATACTTCAAGCAATTCATCCAAGAGGGAGCCGATTGGATCTCTATCCATTGCGAAGGGAACCATCATTTGAACCGTGATATCATCACCCTCAAAGAAGAAGGGGTTAAGGTAGGGGTTGTTCTCAACCCCGCCACCCCTCTGTCATCCCTTGATTATATTCTTGATTATGTTGATTTCGCCCTTTTGATGTCGGTGAATCCGGGGTTCGGGGGTCAAAAGTTCATAGACAATCTCAAGCAGAAGATAAGATGCTTGCGGGAAACTATCGATAAGAGGGCTCTTCGGGTGGAAATTGAGGTGGATGGAGGGATTGAGCTGGATAATATCCAGGAGATTGTCTCCTGTGGGGTAGATATTGTGGTAGCTGGCTCATCGATATTCCACCACCAGGACCCTGAATGGGTGGTGAGGGAGATGATTAAGCGGTGCAGTTAGATTTGACCTTTCTGGAGGGAAGGAAAGCATGAAATCGGTGGTGACCGGGGCAGCCGGTTTTATCGGCTCCCATCTGGCGGAAGAGCTGCTGGAGATAGGACATCAAGTGGTGGGTATTGATTCCTTTACCGAGTTTTATCCGCGCCAGATGAAGGAGAGCAACCTCTTCACTCTTCAGAACAACAATAAGTTCCGCTTAGTCGAAGGGAGACTGCAAGACCTTAATCTGGAGCGGGTTCTCTCGGGAGCCGATTATATCTTTCATATGGCTGCCCAGGCGGGCGTGCGCACCAGCTGGGGGGAAAGTTTTTCTGACTATGTGGATAACAACATCATTGCCACCCAGGTTCTGCTGGAGTCTTGCAAAAAGCTTCACCTTAAGAAGCTGGTCTATGCCTCCTCTTCCTCGGTTTACGGCGATGTGGATGAGCTGCCTATGAGCGAGGATATGAAGCTGTGCCCCATCTCCCCCTACGGGGTCACTAAATTAGCCGGCGAACGGCTTTCGTCTGTCTATCACAAAAGCTACCGCATCCCTGTTATTATTCTTCGCTACTTTACTGTCTATGGTCCTCGCCAGCGTCCCGATATGGCTTTCCACCGCTTTCTAAGGGCAGCCATCGATGGGAATACCATTGTCATCTACGGTGATGGGAGCCAGACCCGTGATTTCACTTATGTCTCCGATGCGGTCAGAGCGACTCTGGCAGCGGTGGAAAAAGGGAAAACAGGCAAGGTATACAATATTGGCGGTGGCAATCGGGTCTCCCTTAAGTATGCTCTGGGGGTGATTAAGCGGGTAGTGGGTGAGAAGCTGAAGGTCAAGTGGGATGATTTTCACCGGGGTGACATGCGTCACACCTATGCTGATACCACCAGGGCTAAACGGGAGCTCCATTTCACACCCCAGGTGGACCTTGAGGCGGGGTTAAAACAGCAGTATCAATGGATGTTGTCCGATTAAGGGGATTGAGGGTGAGCAAAAGGATACTTCTTTACCTGATGGGGATATCCCTTTTAGCTTTCCTCCTGGTGATTAGCTGTGCCTCTAACAAAGTGGAGAAGATCGATGACCTCAGCGATGAGCTTCTTTACTCTCAGGGGATGGAGAGGATGGAGAAAGAAGATTGGGACGAAGCGATAGATAATTTCACCAAGCTGGAGCGATACTTCCCCCGCAGCCCCCATCTTGAAGAGGCGAGGTTAGCCAAGGCGGACGCCCACTTTAATAAGGGAGGGATTTCGGGATATATAGAGGCACTGGCAGAGTATCAAGCTTTCCAGAGCTTTTACCCCTCAATCTCCAGGCTGGACTATGTCCAGTTTCAAATCAGTATGTGCTATTTTAAACAGATGTATTCTTATGATCGTGACCCCACCTACACCATGCAAGCATATCAAGCCTTTAATACCTTTCTGGAGAAGTATCCTCAGAGCTCTCTGAGGGAGGAAGGGCTGAAGCGGTTTAACGAGTGCAAGAACCGCCTGGCTCGGCATGAGTTCTCGGTGGGAGAGTATTATTTCAAAAGAAAAGCCTATCTGCCTGCTATCCAGCGGTTACGAAGTGTTCTGAAGGAGTACCCCAACAGCATATGGCAGGACGAGGTCTACTATTTTCTGGCGGAGGCACTCTGGCAGCTGGGCAACCATAACGAGGCAGCTATCTACTTCAGGAAATTAATAGAGGAGTTTCCCAATAACCAATGGGTAGCTGAGGCTAAGGAAAGATTAGCCTCCCTCAAGAAGGAAGAGGAGACGAAACCCCCTATCAGCTGACCCCCCTTTACAAATCTTTTTAAGCACTCCTGATATATCAAGTAGATCAGATAGAGAATTACCGGCTGCTCTTTAACATCAACGGTCTGATATATATCTTAAATAGACCGAAGATTAAACCATTCATCTCTCTGGGCTTCGGCTGGTTGCATGATTTTAATTACTTGAGAGCTTATCATTATTTTCGAAGCCCGGTTTTCGACCAACAATATCTTTCTCTGGAGGATAAGCAAGATATTAAATACAGAAAAAATGACCTCCAATTTCCCAACATCGGGATTGGCTTTAATTATTTCATAAGGAAAGACACCTTCCTCCGATTAAAGCTTATTTTCCATCAGCCCGGCAGCAAAGAGATGCAGACCACCCGATTGGTAGCTGGCTTCGGCTTTCGCTTCTGATTTATCATATCCATATTCGTACATATTTCTTAGAATCAGCTACCCTTTACCCTACATATCCTACCTCCAGGAGAGGTACTCAGAGGCAACCAGACTTGAGTGTCTCCGTCCCTTTGCTCCATATAGAGGAATACCCATATCAGCAGAAAAGAGCCTGGTGTAAGCAAGATATAGTCTTATCAAAAGGAGGAAATTTATTCTTGACAATGACTTATTTTCTTATTATAATTTTAATATAACTTATTCATTTTATTGTAAAAAAGGAGATTTTCTGTAAAAAATGAGGAGAGAAGTTAGTTATATTTCCATATTGCTAATTACCGGGGCGCTATACGTTGGTTCGGGATGTATGAGCCGGGAGCTTAGCCAGGTCAGAGGCGATATTGACGAGATGAAGGAGGAGGTCAAGAGACTTAAAGAGAAGAACGACCAGCTCAACCGTAAGTTGCAGGAAGCAAGGGGAAACTTGCAGGAGTTGGAGGCAAATTCGCAGAGGGAGGCTGAGAAGATGGCTCAATTGGAAAGGGAGCTCAGAGAGGTTAAAGCCCGCTTTCAGGAAGAGGGGAATACCCTTTCGGAGACCGATACTGTCTCCCTCAGTGTGGAACAACTCTATGCCAGAGGCCTGGAGATGTACAAGAAGGAGGACTATGGCGGGGCGGAACTCCTTTTCCGTCAGGTGTTGGGGAGATTTCCCCATAGCGACCTGGCTGATAACGCCCAGTTCTGGATTGGTGCGTGCTATTATATGCGGAAGGATTTCTCGCGAGCAGTGGCAGAGTTTCGCAAGGTGGTGGACAACTACCCCTTCGGCAACAAGGTGCCTGACGCTTTGTTGAAAATTGGCGATTGCTACCAAGCGCTTGGCGATAGGGATAAGGCTATGGCCACCCTGCAGGAGTTGATAAATTCCTTTCCTCATACCGATGCCGCTGCTCAAGCGGCAAAAAAGTTAAAACTATTAAAGGGGGAACCGCCTTAACTACTCCACTGAAGGAGATAATCGTATGGTGAAAAGAGATTTTGCTTTAGCCTTTCTCGTTCTCCTTTTTTGGGCTTTCCTTGGCTTCAGCCAGGTGGAAGCCACCGGCTTCCCTTTGCAGCAAGCTGCTGGGGAGAAGGTTCACACAGTAGTCAAAGGGGATACCTTATGGAAGTTGGCAGCTCAATACCTGGGGGACCCCTCCCTATGGAAGCTCATCTGGGAAGCCAACCCTGAGTTGACCGAGCCTAACCGCCTGGTTGTGGGACAGAAGCTGGTTATCCCCTCACCTCCCAAGCCCCCTGCTCCCCCTGAGGAGAAGATAGTACCACCCGAGAAGCCAGAAGAGGTGATAACTCCTCCAGCAAAGAAAGTAGTAGCTCCAACCCCGCCGAGGATTACCCGTCCCCCGGTGGCCTTAGAGCCAGTAGCTAACCAAACCGATATGTACTGCGCTGAGATTGTGCTCCCTGAAAGGGGCGGACATAAAATGCTCATTGCGGGTGCTGAAGAAGCAGGCACGGTCGGTCTGGCGGAAGGGGACATAGTATATCTCAATCAGGGGAGTGCCTATGGACTGCGTCCCGGAGACCAGCTGGCTGTTTTACGGGATGAGAGGTCGATAATCCATCCGGAGACCGGCGAGAACATGGGGGTGGCAGTGAGCCAGCGGGGAGTGGTTCAAGTGCTGGTCACTGAGACCGATTCCGCCATCGCTCGGGTGATCAGCTCCTGCGATGTCATAGAGCTCAACGACTGGCTGCGTCCCTTTGTTCAGATTCCCGTCCCCTTGTCCGCCAAGATTCCCCCACCGGAGAAGTTCGTACCCATTGCCGAGGGGGATACCATCGGATATATCGTGAGCGTGAAGGATGATATGGTAAATTTCAGCGAGGGGAATATCGTTAATATCGACCTGGGTAAGGAAGATGGGGTTGCTCCGGGTGATATATACTACATCTTTCGCGGCGCGACCGAGGAGCAGAACATAGCCACCATTCTTGGGCAAATGGTAGTCTTAATGGTGGAGGAAAAGACGGCTACCGGAAAGGTAATTTATTCCTTACAGGAGCTTGAGGTTGGCGACCTGGTAATGAAGAGGCAATAAGACCCCTTCCGCATTCTCTCCGTAGCAAAAGGGGGATCAGGAGGGCTCTTCCTCCTCGCCAAAGACCTGGGCGGAGAAAACCTCCATAATAGCCCCCTTTTCCCAAGCATCGGGGGGGAGCCCCGCCTTAAAACAGGTATGCTGGAGAAAGGTAATTCTATCCCACCCTTGCTCGGTAGCCACCTGGGGAAGAAGGAGCCCGCGATTAAGCCCCTGCGTGAGGATGAGCCCGTGTTTTCCTACCTCTATTTCCTCTGCATTGGTAATCACCCTGGGGGGTGAGAGGACCGAGATTTCCAGGGTCACCTGGTCTAGCTCATCGGCATCCAGGGGGAGGAAGCGGGGGTCATGGGTAGCTGCCGAGATGGCGGCGTCGATAACTGTCTGATAAAGCGGCAGATCAGAGATAATGTAGCCAATACAGCCCCGCAGTTCTCCTTTCTTTTTAAGGGTTACGAAGGCGCCCGCCTTCTGCAGCAGGGCATTATCCTCGGTATTAAACTCCTTTCGCTTCCCGGTGGCCAGATACTTCCTGATGGTCTCCCGGACGAGGGAGAGGAGCTGTTTTTTCTGTGCCTCAGTAAGCTGAGTTGTCTCCTCCATAGCAGTTCCTCTCAGTTGATTTTCTCTTTGATAATATAGATGGGCTTCTTTTGAGATTCATAATAAGTCCTAATCAGAATCTCCCCCAGAAGACCCATCACAATAAACTGTATTCCAGCCAGAAGCGCTAAGATGGAGAAGTAGAGAAGGGGGTTTCCGGTCATATCCATATGTTTAAAGATGCGGAGCCCCAGAACGGCGAAGAAGGTCAGGAAGCCCACCAGCACCGAGTACAATCCCAGCTTGCCGAAGACCTTTATCGGCTGGGTAGAGTAGCTGAGGAAAAACTTTACTGTCATCAGGTCGAGGAGGACACGGGAGGTACGCGATATCCCGTATTTCGATTTCCCGTATCTTCTTTTACGATGGTTTACCACTACCTCGGTAATACTTGCTCCCGCCCATTTGCCCAGGGCGGGGATGAAACGGTGCATCTCACCGTAGAGTTCAATGTGCTTTATTATATCCCGGCGATAAGCCTTGAGAGTGCATCCGTAGTCGTGCAGATTTACCGAGGTTATCATAGAAATGAGCTTGTTGGCAACAATGGAGGGGATGAGCCGGGAGAGGAATTTGTCTTTTCGGTTCTTTCGCCATCCGCTGGCGATGTCGTATCCTTTCTCAATGGCATCCAAGAGGCGGGGGATGTCGTGCGGATCATTCTGCAGGTCGCCATCCATAGTGACCAGCACCTCTCCCTGCGCATGGTGGAATCCGGCTGAAAGAGCAGCGGTCTGCCCTAAGTTGGTGCCAAAGCGTAAAACCTTGATGTGGGGCTTCCCCCGGGCGAGCTCTGCCAGGCGGGCAAAGGTATCGTCGGTGCTCCCATCGTCGATGAAGATGACCTCATATCCTCCGGCGAGCCCGTGGAGGGTATCTTCAATCTCCTTTAGGAGCTTGGCGACATTGGGGGCTTCATTATAGATGGGGATCACCACAGATAGATATATCCCCGAAGGAGCTTCATTATTCATCTGAATATCCCGTTCCCCTTATTATATTTGAAAAACGAGAATATTCAACTAAAAAATCCCCTTGCTCTTCGGCAAGACTGTATTCGGAATAGGCTTGTGCCTGATTAATCTTAACTCTCGGAGAAGGGTATCACCTCCACTTTTCCCATACTTTCAAGGTCGCTTTTGACCTCTTCTGCCTTGCTCACCACCACGATGAGCATGTTGGAGGGATCGAGGTACTGCTTGGCTACCCGCTTGACATCCTCCAGGGTTACCTGGTCAATTTTTGCCTGATAAGTTTCCACATAGCCTTCACCCAGTCCATAGAGCTCAATCCCCCATATCTGAGTTGCAACATCGTAAATGGTTTCAAAACGAGACGGGTAGCTGCTGATGAGGTAGTTCTTGGCCGAGGCCAGCTCCTCGGGAGTTATGCCGTTATCATGGATGTCCTTTACGATCTCAAGGGATTCCTGGATCACATTGATGGTAGTCTTATTGGGAGTGAAGGTGAAGACGAGGAAGGGTCCCACCAGCTTCCGGGCGCTGTAGCCGCTAGATATGCCGTAGGTGTAGCCCCTCTCCGAGCGGATATGCTTCATCAGCCGCGAGGAGAACCCACCGCCGCCCAGGATGTAGTTCATCACCTGGAGGGGGAAGTAATCCTTATTATCCCGGCTGATGCCCAGGTGCCCCATGCGGATCTCGGTCTGGGTGAGGTCGGGCTTATCGATAAGGTAAATATTCAATCCCTTGGGTGGGGCGACCGGAGCCCACCTTCCCTCGGGGAGCTTCCCTTTCTTCCACTGATTGAGTCTGGCGGCAATCTTATCCTTTACCTGTTGAGGATTTATATCCCCGGCCACTACCATCACGGCGTTGTTGGGGATGAAAAACTTCTGATAGAAGGAGAGGATGTCTTCTCTGCTGATGGAGGAAACCGATTCCTCGGTGCCCGCCAGGGGTTGGGCATAGGGATGTTTACCGAAGAGGAGCTTGTAGAAGTTCTCGCTGGCAATGGTCCTCGCTCTGTCCTTCCTGACCTTTATCTCCCCTAAACGGCGGCTCTTTAGAATGTCGAGCTCTTTTTCGGGGAAGGTGGGGTTAAGAACAACGTCGCTGAAGATGTCCAACGCCTGGTCGAACTTCCGGGAGATGGCATTGATGGAAACATAGGTACCATCCCAGTTGGACGAAATGCTCAGAGAAGCGCCGATGGAATCAAGCTCAAGGTCTATCTCCTCGCTGCTCCGATGTGTGGTTCCCAGCCGCAGCATCTCATTGGTGATATTAGCCAGCCCGGCTTTTCCTTGAGGGTCAAAGGTAGCTCCGCTCTTTATAAGGAGAGCCACGGTGAACAGCTCCAACTCGTGGTCTTCTACCATTATCAGCTGAAGACCATTGTCCAGCTTAACCCTCACCTGAGGTGGAAGTTTCACCCTTCCAGCCACCTGTGGCTCCAGAAGGGTTGATATCATAAAAATTGATAGTAAAGTCAGTATCAAAAGGGACCATTTTTTCATAGTGGTCTTTCTCCTTTAAGATGTGTCTTTCATTTATAGGAGTTAAAACTTCTTGGCTTCCTCCAGGCTGATGGGGACCAGGGTCACCACCGTCCGGTTATCGGGGTGCAGATATTCCTTGGCCACCCTCATGATGTCCTCCGAGGTTACCGCCCGCCAGAGTTCTATCTGTTTATTGACCAGGCTGTAGTCTCCAGCTCGCACCTCCGTCATACCGATGTTGACTCCTTTGCTAAAATTCCGCATCAGCCCGAAGAGGAAGTCTGATTCTAATAGAGTTTTCACCTTCTCCAGCTCTTCCTCAGGCACCGGATTTTCCCACAGCTTCTCAATCTCCTCATACACCTCTTTCTCTAACTGGGTGATATCCCCATCGGGCTTAGCGATAGTGCTGACCACCAGCAGGTTGGGGTCGATGGTGCCACCGCTGTAAGTGCTCACACTCAAAGCTTTGCCGGTTTTGATGAACCTCTGGTAGAGTCGTGAAGAGCGACCCCGGGAGAGAATGTTGTCGAGCACCTCTACTATCGGGTAATCTGCGTGGGTGAGGTTGGGGATGTGATAGCCGGCAAAGAAGGCCGGGGATTGGGCGACCTTCTTATAGACCGCTCGCCTCTCACCCCGCTGCACCGGCTCCTCAGCCATCACAGGCGGCGGTGGGGTTTGAGCTTTTATGTGACCAAAGTACTTCTTCACCAGGGCTACCGCCTCCTCGGTATTGAAGTCTCCCACAATCACTACCACCGCATTGTTAGGTGCATAATAGGTGCGGTAGAAATTCTGGCAGTCTTTCAGGGAGATAGCCCTTAGGTCGGAGTCCCAGCCGATGACCGACCATTGATAGGGATGGGTGGTGAAGGCGGTGGCAAAAAGCAGCTCACGCACCGGACCATAAGGTGAGTTATCCATTATCTTGCGCTCACTCCTGACCACCTCCCGTTCGGAGGTGAGGGTGGCTAAGGCTTTTTCCTCGGGTGCGGCGGCGATGTTTAGGTTTTCCATCCTCTCCGCCTCCAGCTCCATCGCCAGCTCCAGCTTATCGGAGGGGAAATTCTCAAAGTAGGTGGTGTTATCGGTGCTGGTGAAGGCGTTAAGGGTTCCCCCGTTGTCCTGGACGATGCGTGCGTGCTCCTCGGGAACATATTTCTTCGAGCCCTTGAACATCATATGCTCAAACAGGTGCGCCATGCCGGTGATGCCTGTCCGCTCGTTGCGTGAGCCGACCCGGTAGTGAACCTGAAAGGTCACCAGGGGGGCTGAATGGTCCTCCAGGGTCAGGATAACCAGTCCGTTGTCCAGTACATGCTTCTTGACCTCCAGCGGGTTAAAGTCAGCCGCGGCAGGAAAATGGAGCAAAAAGAGGATGACTAACGCTGACATAATGAATAACGAAGTTACTGCCCATTTTATCATAGACTCACTCCTTTAGATAAAAATATGAGGTTTTGGATGTAAAATAGCCTTAATTTTTCTTTCTCCTGCTTGCTCATAGCTTAATGAAATTTTCACCTTTTGTCAAGGGAGTTTCTCCCCTTCATCTATATGGAGACGCATTAGGAAGGGAAAAGGTATTCATGCAGTAATGATTTTTAAGTTTTTTAATAGCGAGGCGAGGTGCAAAAAAACATTATCGGCTAAGTTTCATTTAAAAAATGCTTTATTTGCAATTGGCGACATTAAAAGCTTATCACTATGGTGGAGAGGGTGATAATATCTGTTTTTACATATCCGGGCACTGGCTGGTTGTCGAATTTTATTTTCAATCCCATCTGCAGGGCAATGTGTTTGACCATCGTTACCGTAAGCGCGGTGTTGGCGTAGATTCTCACATCCTCGGCTTCTTTCATATTGAACAGAAATTGCCCTTCCTGCGAAAGGGTTGCCGACTCCGATATAGCCATAGCCCCTCTGACAAAAAGCCTTGATAGAAGAAATTCATTCTTGCCAGAGTGAGCACTCCCATTGACTGGGCTTATTTGGCTCTCCTCTTTGGGCATTATGTATTCAATTACCCCACCAAATCCTCCTTCAATCTGGAGCTCTCTTTTCTCAGTTTTAACAATATAATGCCCCACCCCCAGAGAAAGAGAATAACGGCTGCTGAATCCCGCTAAGGTATTGCGTTCGTAGCTGACGAGCCCCAGGAGGTAGCTCTTTAGGCTGATATTTCTGTTGTATTTGATATATCCATTATAGAGGTTGGAGGTTCTTTCCCCATCGCTTTCCGATATAATAGTGCCCGCATACAGGTCTAATTGGGATTTATCAAATGCATATTTATGAGTTGATTCCAGGCTGAAGGTGAATTCCTTGGCGTTGCCTGAGGACACTATGGCTGAGAAGCTGGTGGTAGCTGAGTATTTCTTCTTAGCCTCTTCCCCTTCAGTTTCCTGTGCTTGCAGACTGACTCCCCATACCAATAAATAGAAAAATAGCAATATTACAACTCTATTATGTTTACGCATTACTAATCTTTTGTTTAAGGTGATTATATAAGGACAGCATTATTTTACCTAATTTTTGGCGTTGATTCAACGAAAAATTTAAAATTGACTTGACGCCCCTGTATTATGCCTGAGCATTTAATTCTTGCCCTTCATAAAGGGGGTTAAGGTGCCAGGTTTTTTGAGGGAGAGAGCACCTTCACAGTTGAATTCCACCACCCTTTGTGGTAGTATTTAATTTTGGTAAAAAGGAGATAAAGGATGCTTCGCTCGATTTTGATAATCGCCGTGGTGATAGGGGCGTGGGTTTGTTACCCTCTGTCGGCCGGCTTGGTTCAGGAGCAATCTGCCGAAGCGGAAGATTACATTTTGATCCAGGGTTTATTAAAGGATGAGATTTATGAGCTGGCTGCCCAGCGCATTGATATATTCCTCCAGAAGTATCCCCAAAGCGCCCATCGGGAGGAACTGAGCTATCGGGCGGGGGAGATTTACCTGCGGCTTCAGCAGTTCGACCAGGCAGTCCGCTTTCTGCAATCTCTGGTGGATGAGTTTCCCGAGAGTGAGCATTACCAGAATGCGCTGTTTCTGTTAGCCACTGCCTATCAGCTCTCCAACCAGCTTCTCCAGGCAGAGGGTGTCTATATAGCCATCGTATCCCACCCGGATTTCGAGCCCTCCTTCAAGCAGGAAGCCCGAAGGAAGCTGGTAAAGCTTTTCACCGATACACAGAGATACCAGCGAGCGTCGGCTATGCTGGAGCAGATGGTGAAGGAAAGCCCCTCGCCTCAGGTTAAGTTACAGCTGGCTAACACCTATTTCCAGCTCAAAAAGCTGGGAAAGGCAAAGGGGCTGTATCGGGGGCTGCTCAAGGAAAGGGAGGGGATGAGTTCCGATGAGCAGCGGGAACTCAATTACCACCTGGGCCTAATATACTACGATGAGAAAAAATATGACGATGCGGCAGAGAGGTTCCGCTCCATTCTAACTTCTCGCCCCGGCGACCGCGAGGCGACCATCGCCCTGAGCTGGTGCTACTATCACCAGAAGGCATATGAGCAGGCTTACCGTCAGATAAGGGAGTTGATGCCGCCCCCGCAGCAGAGTCCCGCCCAGAAGCTCATACACCAGGGGGAAGTTCTGATACTGATGCAGGAATACCAGGCAGCCATTAAGACCTTCCGTCAGCTTCTGGATGAACACCCCCAGGATGAGCTGGCTCCCCGAGCTCATCTTTCGCTGGCAGAGTGCTATTTTATGCTGGACCAGGTGGATGATGCATTAAAGAGCCTGGAGAACTTCTGTCATACTACCGCCGACCAGAAGGAAGCCTATCGCCAGTGGTTCAGAATAGGGAAGCTCTACTACGAGACCAAGAAGGACTACGACCAGGCGATAAAGGCATTTCAGCAGATGATAAATATCAGCAAAGGGGGAGAGCTTTCCGACCGAGCCCAGATGATGATTGTGAGGTCGTGGCTTATGAAGGGGGATTACAATCAAGCGGTGCAGAGCCTCAATATGATGGTCAACAGCTACCCGCAGAGCCAGCTCCTTGACGATAGCTATTTTCTGCTGGGGCAAATCCTGATGAACCTCGGTCGCTATTCGGGAGCCGGGGAGAGCTTTGGGGCAGTGGTGGAGAGCTTTCCCGATTCGGAATGGAGGGAGAGCTCCCTGCTCAACCGGGGGAAGACATCCTTTCTGCAGGGGAAGTGGGATGAGTGCATCTCCCATCTGGAGACCCTCTTGAAGGAGTATCCAAAGAGCCCCCTCTTTAGCGAAGCTAATTACTATCTCGGCAAAGCCCGCTACGAGCTTAAAGATTACGACCGAGGTAGAGAGAATTTCAGTAACATCCTCAAAAGCATCGTCGATACCGATGAGAAGAGAGTGAGGGAGGCTATCTTTCAGGTGGGCTGGGGATACTACAAGGAGATGCGCTACCAAGAGGCTATTCAGCAGTTTACCCGACTGCTGGAGAGATACCCGGATAGCCCTCAGGCTGAGGAAGCCCTTTACTGGATGGGATGGAGTCATCTTTCGGCGGGCAGCTATGAGGAGTCGAACCAGCGGTTTGAAGAGCTTATTCGCCGATTTCCGCGCAGCAAATACACCGAGCACTCCCTGTGGCTGATAGCCAACAATTATCTTACCCTGAAGAAGTGGCCCCGGGCAGTGGAGGTCTTTGAACAGCTGATTGAACAGTTCCCCGAGGGAGATTTTGCCCCCCTTGCGCAGCAGCGAGTTGAGGAGACCCTGCTGGAGCGGGGCGATTATCAGAGCCTTCTGCTCAACCTGCCCCTTTTCGCGTTTTACAACCCCGGCAGCCTCCTCCGGGCTGAAGAGCGGCTGGCAAAGGGGGAAAAACTCCTCTCCAAGGGAAGGAAGAGGGAGGCTCTGCAAGCCTATAAGGGACTGCTCAAAGATTTTCCCAACAGCCCGGTCTCAGACCAGGCTAACTACAAGGCGGGGGAGATATATTACCAGCAAGATAATTTTGACCAAGCAATTCCCTATTATAAAGCGGTTATAGAGGGTTTCCCACAAAGCGAGCTGGTGCCCGATGCTCGCCATAAGCTGGGTACCTGCTATTTCAGAACCAAGCAATGGGAGGAAGCAGTTACCCACTACAAGATATGTCTGGAAGACCCTGCCTTTGTCAATATAGCCGATAGGTTGAGTTATCTGATCGGATACGCCTACGAGCAGCTGCACGACACCGACCAGGCGATAGCCTACTACCAGAGATTCCTCGCCAGCCTGGAGGATGCCACCAGAATGGTAGAGGAGCAGATGAGGCTGATTCGGGTAATGATGGTCGCCCGCCATTATCAGGTGGCTGTTGATGCCTGCCGTCGCCTGTTAAGCCAGGTCAAGGATGAGGACATCAAAACCGAGGTCCAATTCTATCTGGGTGAGTGCTTCTACCTGTGGGGGAAGCTTGAGCAAGCGGTGGTGGAGTATCTTAAGGTAGCCTACCTCCATCCAACTAACCCTATGTGGGCTATGACCGCCTGCTTCAAGGCAGGGGAGATATACGAAAAGGAGAAGAAGTGGGATGAGGCTATTAAGCTATATAAGAGAGTGGCAGAGAGATATAAGAATACCAAACAGGGGGATTTTGCCAACGAGAGGATAAAACGCATACAACAACTCCTCTCTCAGGAAGGTAAGGTTAAAGAGGAAGTTATCAAAAAAAAGAAGATAAGACTATGAGGCTGACTAATAATCAGATAGATTTGCTCTCCTTTGAGATAGTTAAATTTTTAGTTAAGAAAGGACTGATAGAGACGGATAATGTTGACCAGCTTACCGAGAAAGTGGCTCATGTAATCACCGAGGAGCTGATGGTAGAAGACAAGCTCAATCAGGAAGTGAGAGAAATTCTCAGCAAGCACTCCGATGATCTCAGGCGCAAGGAGATAGAGTATTATGAGATGTTCAAAATGATTAAGGCAAAGCTGGTAAAGGACAGGAATATTATACTCTGAAAAAGTAGACTCAAGGGGGATTCGGTAATAAACAAGGAGAGGCAGAGATTAGAGAGGTTAAGGGGATGAGATTATCCCATGATAAGATTATCCATATGTCCCATCTGATTATCGATGCTCTGGAAAATGACGAGAATGCGGAGTTCAAAGAGGATAAGAACGAAATTCGCAACGAGATAGTGCGCATCATAATCCAGGAGCTGAAGAAGGACGAGGAGCTGGAAGACCGGGCTCGCCAGCGAATTAGAGCTATGCAGAAGAATATACCTGAGGGAGGCCAGGAATGGGATGTCCTCTTCCGCAAATACTATGAGGAAGAGATGGGGAAGCACCGCAAGGTGAAAGAGTAAATATCCCTTGCCCCAGCTCTCTGGTTTGGGAAAGTGGCTTCAGGAAGGAGGAACCTCCGGGCTTCAGATAGCCCTTTCTCGAGCTGGAGAGGAAAAGGGTTTTTATTATTTTTTATCTATCCGGCATTGATTTTATCTTTCTCGGGAACATTATCCTATAAGAATCCGTATTTTTAAAGATAATGGGATTTTTATAACCAATTTCAGGCAAGGTTTCTAAATGAAAGTCATTGAGACCTTCAAGCTTTCCAAGACTTTCAAGAGCCTATTTCGCAAGAGACGGGTAGATGCCTTGCAGCAGGTAAACCTTGAGGTGGAGAAGGGGCATATCTTCGGTCTTATTGGTCCCAACGGAGCCGGGAAGACCACCCTGGTGAAGATTTTGTTAGGGATAACCTATCCCACCCTGGGGAGTGCCAACATCTTTGGACTGCCCATAAGCGACTACCATTGCCGTCAGCGGGTTGGCTACCTCCCCGAAGACCACCGCTACCCTCCCTACCTGACCGCCGAAGGTGTGCTCCATTATTTCGGCAAGCTGAGCGAAATCCCTCTGGAAGACCGTCGCCACCGTATTGAGGAACTCCTCCCCCTGGTAAAGCTACAGGAGTGGAGGAAGGTGAAGATTAAAAAGTATTCCAAGGGGATGATGCAGCGGCTCGGAATAGCTCAAGCTCTGATTAACAACCCTGACCTGCTGATTCTTGACGAGCCGACTGCCGGGGTCGACCCCATTGGGAGGCGGGAGGTCAGAGACCTTCTCCTTGAGCTGAGGGGAAGGGGGAAGACCATCTTCCTTAACTCCCATTTTCTCTCCGAGGTGGAGATGATATGCGACCACATCGCCATCCTGCATGAGGGGAGGGTTATCAGGTCGGGTCCCCTCGAGGAGCTGACTCGAGCCCCTCATGAGTATGAGCTGCGAGTGAGCCATCTCCCCCCTGCGGTGGAGGAGGAGATTAAAGGTAAGGTGGTTTCTTATAGCCGGGACAACGAGAAGCTGCGCCTGTGCACCGAAAGCACCGCCACCCTGAACTCGGTGATCGACCTCTTGCGGGAGCATAAGGTGGAGCTCCTCTCCCTGGGGCCGAAGAGAACCAGCCTGGAGGAGCTTTTCATCCGGGTTGTCAGGGAAGGGGAGGTGGTGGAATGAAGCTGACGGCGGTAATCACGGATACCATTCGGGAATCTTTAGCCAAAAAGCTCTTTCTGGGTTTCACTGCCCTCTCGCTGCTGACCATCCTGATTTTTATCTTCGCCTTAAAGATAGATGTGGTGGAGGGAGCCCTGGGGCTGGCTACCATCTTCGGTCAGTCGGCCGGGGATACTCCTTTCGACCTGGAGAAGTTCATATTTACTGCCGAGGCGGCTATTGCCTCGCTCCTCTTCGCCGGCGGCATCTTTATCTCGCTTTTTGCTACCGCCAGCCTCTTCCCCAGTATGCAGGAGAAGGGAACCATCGACCTTCTGCTGTCCAAGCCCATCTCCCGCACGGGGATAATTGTCGCCAAGTTCCTCGGCAACTTAGCCATTGTGACCTTCAATGTCTTTTTTCTTATCTTTGGGATGTGGCTGGTTCTCTCTTCGAAGACCGGTATCTGGAATATCGGCTTTCTCGTCTCCGGGCTGACCATAATCGTCAGCTACGCTGTGTTGCTCACTATCCTCGCTTTTGTTGGTATTCTCGCTCAAAGCACAGGATTATCGATAATGATAACCTTCCTGGTCGCTTACGCTATTAGCCCTCTGCTCTTATTACTTCAGCAGCCTCGGGTTCTTCGTTTTTTTACCCATCAATCCTCCAGGGTGTTCATCAAAGTGCTCTATTACATCTTCCCCAAAACCACTGAGCTGGGCAATCTCACCCGCCTGGTAGTCGAGGGGAAAGAGGTTACCAGCTGGATGCCTCTATGGTCTTCTCTCCTCTTCGGCGCCGTAGTCTTTGGCGCTACCATCTACCTCTTCTACAGAAAGGATTATTAACCCAGCAGCTTTGAGCAGATTCTCTGGGAATGCCTCCAAGGAGGAAATGCCGATTTTTCTTTCTTGACAGCATATGCTTCTATCTGTTAATATGTGCATTGTTTCCCAGAAAGAGGAAGGCATGCGAAAGCAGGTAGGGATTATCGGAGGAGCTATTCTTTTTGCGGTGGTTTGCTCTTCCACTTTGTGGAGCCAGGGCTTCCTCAAGCTCGGACCGCGGGCCCTGGGGCTGGCGGGAGCCTATGTAGCCGCCGCTGACGATTCCACCGCCGTGTACTGGAACCCTGCAGGGGTGAGCTATTACCTGCGCAACGATATCACCTTCGGCGGAGGGTTGTACCTGGCTGATGAGGGTGAGTTTATCGACCAGGTGAACGAATTCCTCTCTTTAGATGTTTATCAGGGAGAGAGCTATCAGAGGGCTATCAACCTGTTGCACAACTTAGCCCAGGAGGAGATCAACATCAAGGGTCAGGGAAGCATGGGGCTTCTGGTTACGGGAAGTGCCTGGGGCTTTAGCATTCTGGAGACGGCTCACGCCCTTATTATGCCGCAGATAGACCTGGATAACATCGACCTTAACCCAGCCTCGGAGAACTTTCTAGTGAATAATCAGTCTTCTCTGAGGTTCGTAGGTTTGCGCACCAGGGAGTATATCCTCTCCCTCTCCTATCCCTTTCTGGTGGATAACCTCTTTGTGGGAATAAACCTGAAGTATATAAAGGGACAGACCTATTTCCTTAGCAAAAATCTGTTCACCGAGCTTCTTGGGCAAGAAGTTGAAGCCAGGGGTCTGGTAGATGAAGCCCTGGAGCAGAACAGAATATCCGATTCAGCTTTCTCCATTGACTTCGGGGCTCTTTTGGAATTGGGCTCGTATGGGCGGCTGGGAATAGTGGGGAGAAACCTGCGGAAGCCAACCTTTAAATTAGCCGATGGCGAGGAACTCCAGCTCGACTCCCAGTGGAGGGCTGGATTAGCCATCTATCCCATTCCCTCCCTGCTGATTTCCCTGGATGTCGACCTTAAGGAGAACCACCTTGGCAGAGAGAATCCCCGAAGCCAGGAGTTAGCCTTCGGTCTGGAGAAAAGCTTTCTCGATTACTCCCTCTTTGTGAGAGGAGGGGGATGTGTTAACCTCAAGAGGGAGAACAAGCGGTTGGCTTATGCCGCAGGATTCGGCTTTCGGGTCAAGAAAGTCTTCTTTAATATAGCAGTTTTAGCCCGTCCGGGATGGGACGAGGTGGGGGCAGCCGCCGAGATAGCTGTTAGATTTTAAAACAATGATTTTGATCAGCCGCTTCAGGAATAGGGATGCCAGGAGGAGGGGGCTTAAATGCCAATAAGGAATCGCTCTGTAGTCTTAATCTTTATTCTTATTATCTCTCTGCTGTTTTTGTTTACCCCGGTTAATCGCGCTCAGAATCAGAGTCAGCCTCAGAAAGGAAACCAGGGAGGCATGGCTCTCCTGGAGAAGTCCCTTCGCTCCCGAAATCTTATACACAGCCGATGGCTCCTGGAGGCTCTCGATGGACTTCCCATGGGTGGGTCTCCAATGAGATTGAATTTCTTTCTGCTCAGAAGGAGCTTAGCTTTTCGCCCTTTAAAAGATTACTATCTTTATAACAGGACTTATTCTTCCCCTCGTCTGCGAGACGGCAACAGGCTGAGAGAGAGACCTCCGCGCTCTGACAAGCCTCTCATCTCCGGAGATAATCCGGAGATTCGATCCCGTCGGGGGCTGGGTAAGCTGGGGCATTTAAAGTACGTCCCTGGGGTCATCGTGGTCAAATTCAGAGAGGGTCTTACCGTCAGGGAAGTGAGGCGAACAGCCAGGTCTCTGGGGTGTCGTATCATGCGGAGCTCGCGATTTTCCGATTTTGAGCTCATTGAAATACCGGAGACCATGACCGTCCCCCAGGCGGTAAAGCTCTATTCCAAACAGCCCGATGTGGTCTACGCAGAGCCTAATTATTACCGATATTCAACCTTCCGTCCCAGCGACCCTTATTATTCCTATCAATGGCATTTCCAGCAGATAGATATTGAGAGTGCCTGGGATATCAACTTCGGGTCGGACCCCAGCGTCATTGTAGCGGTGATAGACAGCGGGGTTGCCTTTGAGAACTACAAGGTGTTCAAGCAAGCTCCTGACCTGGCAGGCACCCGCTTTGTCCCCGGTTTCGATTTCGTAGACGATGACCGTCACCCTAACGATGAGGGCACCGGTGATGGCTTCGGACACGGCACCTGGGTGACAGGCATTATTGCCCAGACTACCAACAATGGGTTAGGGGTGGCAGGGATTGCCTTCAATGCCACCATTATGCCACTCAGGGTGCTGGATGCCACTGGCTCGGGAACATCCGCCGATGAGGCAGAGGCGATACGGTTTGCCGCCCTGAATGGAGCTCGGGTGATAAACCTAAGCTTGGGTGGGGAAGAGGCATCCCAGGCAGAGCACGAAGCCGTCCGCTTCGCCTATCGCAACGGGGTGGTGTTGGTTGCCGCCGCGGGGAACGAGAGAGATGAGCCTGAGCCCCCTTCAGATGTTTGCTACCCCGCCCGCTATGAGGAGGTTCTGGCGATAGGGGCTACCGATTACCTGAGACAACGCACCTATTACTCCAATGGTGGACCAGGTCTCGATGTGGTAGCTCCCGGGGGTGACATGACGGTCGACAGCAACGACGATGGATTTGTGGATGGAGTTCTTCAACAGAGCTTTTTAGCTCCGAAATACGATAAGTTTTATTACTTTTTCACTTCGGGCACATCGGGTGCTACACCCCATGTGGCGGGGATAGTGGCTATGCTGATATCTCAATACGGAATTACCGACCCCGAGGTTATCTACGATGCCATCCGCTACACGGCGATAGACCAGGGCCCACCGGGAAGAGACGATGGATATGGGTATGGATTGGTCAACGCTCGGGATTTGCTTCTGGGGCTGGGGATTAACCGCTGAGCATTGGGCTGAAATCTGGTGAAAAAACAGTTTCTTATTGCTGCAGTTATTATTTTTTTATTAGTTCCGGGCAGCCTCCTTTGGGGGCAGTGGAAAGGGATAATCCATGGGGTGGTGATGGAAGGGAGATTAGGTTTTTTCCGTCCAGTGCAGTTCGCCGATAGCTTCCGGGCGGTCTTCGACAGCGCAGGGAGTATGGTATTAGGAGCCGGGGTGAGGGTAGAATTGCCGAGGGGCATATATGTGGAGGGAGCGCTTGACTACTTCAGCAAAGATGGATATCGGGTCTATGTCGCGGGCACCAAGGCAGTGAGGACTGATATTGATACCTCCATCTCCATTATCCCCTTTACCTTTACCGGTGGGTATCGATTCAAGCTCAAGCCTTCTCTTATCCCCTATGTTGGAGGCGGATTTGGTCGCTACTATTTCAAGCAGAAGGATATAGCTACCGAACTGAAAGGAGAGAGCTCCTTCAAAGGGCATGCCGGATATCATCTGCTGGGAGGGATTGAGTTCCGGGCGGATAAGCCCATAAGTTTCGCCGGGGAGCTAAAGTGGAATACAGTACCCGATGCAATAGGTGAAGGGGGGGTCTCCAAATATTATGAGGAGGACAATATAGGGGGGATAAGCTTTTCCTTTAAGGTTCTCTTTCGACTCAAATGAAATGGGTCCGTCATACTTCTTTCTCACTTCACCCATTCCGGTCCTTTCACAAAAACCTGCCCCATAAATTTACGATTGACCTTCTCAGAAGATGTCCTCTTTGAGTAATCCAATTTATTGAATAGGCCGTAAGTTTTAAATTGACTTTCCCTTCTTATCCGTATATCATATTTACAGGTGAATAACTTAAATATACCCTATCAGAGGGTATCTATCTCGTATATTGGAGAAGAGGCGAATAGAGTCGGAAAATAGAGAGGTTCTTTCTTTATGAAGTCGCTTCGTGGGCTAAGATATATAATAATAGGCTGTCTGGTCTCTTTTCTGATTTATCTCTATTTTAGCTACGAGTGGCGAGCTGCTGAAACTCCCCCTCCATCTTTTGACCTGCAGGCTGGCACCTCAATCACCATAGGCAGCCAGATTGTCAGCAAAAACCTCACCCTTAAATCGCAAAGAGCTATAGGCTATGAGACCGGTAGGACGGTATTTGAGGACTTCCTCCTCAAGGTTGACAAAGGGGGGAAGCTTTTCACCGTCTCAGGCAAGAGCGCGGAGGTGAAGCAGAAAGAGGAAATAGAGGTAGTAGTGATGAAGGGAAGCATACGGCTGGAATCGAGCGATGGTCTGGTTCTGACCGGGGAAGGGTTGACATATATTGCCCAGGAGAGCTTGGTAAGGAGCGATTCACCGGTTAGCTTCTCCAGGGAGAATATTAAAGGGGAAGCTCGTCAATTGACCTACGAGCTGGAGTCAGACATCCTAAATCTGAGGGGTGCAGTGAGAATCTCCATCGCCCCTTCAGAGGAGAGGAAGGGGGAGCCACCAGTAACTATAGGAAGCGATTATCTAAGATATGACCGCAAGAGAGACTTTGTCTGGCTGAGGAACAATGTTTTAATAACCCGACCTCCCGATTATGTGAAGACCAAAGAGCTCATTGCCTTTTTTGACCCCATTGATAAGCAGTTGAGCAAGATGGAGCTTTGGGGTGGAGTGTTGAGTCGCTTTGGAGCCGCTGAGCCTGAGGAGGCAGCAGAAACAGAGGATTCATCCCCCGAGGAAGAGACCAGGAGGGTGAGTTATCAGACAGCCTTTTCTGGAGGGAAGACCCTGTTTTGCCGAAGGATGAAAGTGATCTTCCACCCTGAAGGCGAGAACCGCATAGATACCATCCTGGCTTATAAAAGTGCCCGGCTGGAGATTATCCCTTCCCATTCTTCATACCCTACAATGGAGGAGGTCAGAACCGTTACTGCCAATCGATTTGAGTTCGGATTTGCTCATGATGGCAGAGAGATAGAGACATTTGATGCCTTCGATAATGTCCATGCTCGCCTCTTTTTGCCCCCCACGGTAGGTCCTTCTTCACCACCGAAGGACATCTACTGCGAGGAATTACATATGAAGCTGGACCCCCGCAAAGAGGAAGTGGTGTCTGCTAAGTTTAAAGAGAATGTCCGCTATGTATCAGGAGAGGTTCAGATTGTCTGCGAGGAAGGGGATTACAACCCCGGCGAGGAGCTTGTCACCCTCAGCGGCTCTCCCATGATAACCGAGGGTCAGGATAAAGTGACCGCCGAAGAGGTTACTTTGCGCCTCCAGGAGGATACTATGGTGGCTAAGGGCAAGGTGGTGAGTCAGTTTGTCAGTAAGGGGTCAAAAGGGGGGAGCTTGGGCGGTGAGCTATTCGCTTTGTCAGAAGGGGAGAGTCCGGTGGTCTTCAACTCCTCTACTATGGTCTTTGATAAAAATAGAGGAATAATAACTTTCTCTGAGGGGGTTAAGGCATTTCAGGGCACCAATATTATATGGGCTGATAAGATAGTCATTCACCAGGAGGAGGGATTGCTGAAAGCCGAAGGGGGAGTAAAGAGCGTCCTGCCGCAAAAAGCAGCTTCCCAAGAGGGGGGTGAGGAGGCTTTTTCTGGGGGATTGTTGGAGATAACCTCCGCGGCCATGGTCTACCATAAGCCTAACGGTCCCATCCGCTACTTTAACACTGTTACCGTAAATAAGAACGGGCTTTCCATTAAGGCTGATAAACTTGACCTTATCCTTGATCCGAAGGGAGAAGAGCTGGTAGAGGCGGTGGCTCAAGGGGGAGTCAAGGTCTATCAGGGGACAAAGGGAGCAGAAGGGGATAAGGGAGTTTATGATTTCAAGGAAGAAAAGCTCACTCTGACGGGGGAGGAGGTCCGTTTCGTCGAAGAGGGGGTAGTGAGCTACACGGGCAATATATTGACAATATTTTTAAAGGATGATAAAATGATTCTCACTGCCAGAAAAGACGAACGAGTAGAGTCCATACACAAACCTCCCACAGAGAAAAAGTAGCAATTAGAGAGATGAGCTTCCTCAAAGCAGAAGAACTGTCAAAATCGTATCGGGAGAGGAAGGTGGTAAACAATCTCAGTTTGGAGATCCACCGAGGCGAAGTGGTCGGCTTATTGGGTCCCAATGGGGCGGGGAAAACTACCACCTTCTATATAATGGTCGGATTGATCAAAGCTGACGGGGGCAGGATATTTTTAAATAGTGAGGAGATAACCCATTACCCGATGTATATAAGAGCGAGAAAGGGGATTGGCTATCTGCCGCAGGAACCCTCCATTTTTCGGAAGCTCACCGTTGAAGAGAACCTGTTAGCTATCCTGGAAACCCTGGGAATCCCTCCCGCCGAGCAGCGGCAGCGAGCGGAGGCTCTATTGGAGGAGCTGGGGGTGGCTCATCTGGCAAAGAGCAAAGCTTTTACCCTCTCGGGGGGTGAGAGGCGAAGGGTAGAGATTGCCCGTGCTCTGGTGAACTCCCCCTACTTTATCCTCTTAGATGAGCCCTTTACCGGCATCGACCCCAAAGCTATTGCCGATATTCAGACTATCATCTGCCGGCTAAAAGAGAAGGGGATTGGGATTTTAGTGACCGACCATAATGTGAGAGAGACCTTAAAAATTACCGACCGTGCATACATTATCAGCGATGGGAAGATACTTCGTGCCGGGACTCCTCAAAGTCTGGGCAGCGATGCTAAGGTGCGGGAGGTCTATTTGGGGGAGAAATTCAAATTAGATTAAAAGGGTGTTATGGAGTTAAAGCAAAAGCTGGTTCCTAAGCTCACGCAGCGTCTGGTTATGACCCCTTCGCTGCAGTTAGCCATCAAGCTTCTGCAGTTGCCAAGGATAGAGCTGGAGAATGTCCTTCAGCAGGAGTTAGAAAAGAACCCCCTATTAGAGGAGCTTTCCCAGGAGTTGACACCTGCGGAGGAAAGCCCACCGGAAGAAGATAGAGGGGAGGTGAGTAAGGAGAAGGAGGCTGAAATCGACCTGTCAGAACCATTTGGGGAGGTCAACTTAGAGGATTTCTTCCAGAATTATCAAGAGCATGGCTCCATAAGGCCTTACGATAATAGGCCGGAGCTCCCTTCCTTCGAGAGCACCCTATCCAAGCCCTCCACTCTTAGTGATTACCTCCTCTGGCAGCTAAGACTTTCTACCTCTTCCAAGAAAATTCTGGAGATAGGAAGTGCTATCATTGGTAATATCGATGAAGATGGCTACCTGAGAGCCTCGGTGGAGGAGATATCCAGAATGGGAGACTTCACCAGCGAGGAGGTTGAGGAGGCTTTGAGGTTTGTTCAGAGTCTTGACCCTGTGGGCATCGGTGCTCGTGATTTGAAAGAGTGCCTCTTTCTGCAGCTGAAATCTCTGGAGCTGGAAGAGACTATAGCTGACTTGATCGTAAAGGAGCACCTCCATTTGCTGCAGGGGAATCAGCTTAATAAGCTGGCAAAAATATTCAATCGCTCCCTTGAAGAGATCAAAAGGGGAGTGGAGGTTATCCGGAGCCTGGAGCCCAAACCGGGTCGGAAATATTCAACCGGAGATACAGCCTATGTGGTACCCGATGTCTTTGTAGTGAAGAGGGATGGGGAGTATGAGGTCATTCTGAATGAAGACGGGCTTCCCCAGCTAAGAATAAGCCCCCTTTATCGGAGAATGTTGAGCCCCTCGGCAGGTGCTCCTCCTGAGGTGGTTGAATATATTCGCGGGAAGTTCCGTTCCGCTCTCTGGCTGATAAAGAGCTATAACCAGAGGCAACGGACCATTTACAAAGTAGCTAAAAGCATAGTGGAGTGTCAGACCGAGTTCCTGGATAAGGGGGTCGATGAGTTGAAACCCATGGTCCTCAGTGATGTGGCAGAGGATATAGGGATGCATGAGTCGACGGTCAGCCGGGTAGTGAGCAACAAGTATATGCAAACCCCCCAGGGGCTGTTTTTAATGAAATATTTCTTCCATAGCAAGCTTAACAACATCTTCGGGGAAGAGGTCTCCTCCATAAAGATCAAGCAGAAGATAAAAAGGTTCATCGAAGCGGAGGACTCCCATAAGCCTCTTAGCGATTGCAAGATTTCAGAGATGCTTCGCGCCGAGGGTGTTAATATTGCCCGGAGGACCGTCGCCAAATACCGGGAGCACCTACGAATACCAGCCTCTAAATTTAGAAAGGCGATCTCCTGACTTGGCAGAAAAAAGAGCTCTCCATCTTAGCCAATCCTTTCCTCGAAGGGAAGTCCTGAAAATGGGTAGAGAAAAAGGCCCCAATTCCTTCCAGATTTGGTAGAAGGAGATGGGAAAGATGAAGGTTGAATTCACCGGAAAAGGGGTTGAGATCACCCCCGCCTTAAAGTACTTTACCTATAATAAGCTGAAAAAAATTGAGAAGTTCCAAAAAGATATCGAACAGGTGGAAATCAAATTCTCCATAGAGAAGCATCGGCAGAAGGCGGAGATAATCATAAAAACTAAGTATAACATCCTCAGCGGAACCGAGGAAACTGATGACATGTATTCTTCCATCGTTCTGGCATTGGATAAAATCGAACGGCAGGCAAGGAAGTCTCGGGAGAAGATGCGGGATAACAAAAGGAGGAAAAGGGAAAGATAGCCTCAATGAATAATCTTACCTCTCTGTGAGGAGTAAAATAGCCATTTTTATACAGAGAAGAGATGCAGAGTGCTTTAGCCATTAAGGTCAGAGAATTACTGAGCGAGGAGGCAGCTCCCCTCCAGCTGAGATTAATTGCTGGGAAAAGGGGGCTTAAGAGGGAGATTACCGTTCCCCGTATCCAGAAGCCCGGTTTAGCCCTTCTGGGCGATATTGAATATTTGCGCAGTGGCAGAATCCAGATACTGGGAGCGAGTGAGATAAATTATCTGGAGAAGCTTAGCACCTCCGAGAGGTCTCGGGTCCTCCATAAGATTTGCTCCTACGGTGTGGCTTGTTTTATTGTGACCAAGGAGTTGAAGCCCCCCATCGAGCTCGTTGAGCAGGCAAACCGCTTTGATATAGCCCTCCTGCAGACCCCCTTGGTGAGTTCGGTATGCATTGACAAGGTGACCGATTTCCTCGATAATCGCTTAGCTCCCCGTACCAGCCTCCATGGAGACCTGATGGATGTGTATGGGATAGGGGTTCTGATTATCGGAGAGAGTGGCATCGGCAAGAGCGAGTGCGCTCTCGACCTGATTGTCCGGGGACACCGCTTGGTTGCTGATGACATGATTGAGATAAAGAGACGGGCAGGGAATATCCTTATGGGCAGCGGACCAGAGCTCATCCGCCACCAGATGGAGCTGAGGGGCCTGGGTCTCATTAGTATAAAAGACCTCTTCGGGGTAGCCTCTATTCGCTATGAGAAGATGGTGGACCTGGTGGTTTTGCTGGAGCGCTGGGATGAGGAGCAGAAGTACGACCGTCTGGGCATCGATGAGAAGCAGTACGAGATCTTAGGAGTTAAGGTGCCCCTGATACGGATGCCAGTTGCTCCCGGAAGGAACATCTCCATCCTCATCGAGGTAGCCGCCCGCAATCATCTACTGAAGTTAAAGGGTTATCATGCGGCGCGGGATTTCGTGGACAGGTATGATAAAAAGGTGAGGCTTAATCCCTTCATCAAGGACTTTCGCTCTGACGATGGTAAGCAGTAGTGAATAATTATCAATTAGTGATCATCACAGGTCTATCGGGTTCTGGCAAGACCCTCACCAGCCGCTGCTTTGAAGACCTGGGGTATTATTGTGTCGATAACCTGCCCGTAAAGTTGATTCCCACCTTCATCGACCTATGCTCCAAAACCACCGAGGAAATCGCCAAGATCGCTTTGGTCATTGATATAAGGGAAAGGGATTTTCTGGGAGATTTCGACCATGTTTATGGAGAGCTGAAGAGGTCTTATAAGGTGAAGCTCATCTTTCTTGAAGCCTCAGACGAGGTGTTGATTCGGCGTTACAGCGAATCCCGACGCCCTCACCCCCTGAGCCCCGACAACCACATTATCGGAGGAATTCAGCGGGAAAGGCAGATATTGCAAGCGGTACGGCAGCATGCTGACCTGATAATTGATACCTCAAAGCTGAGTGTCCACGAACTGAAGAACTTCATTATCGACAATATTGAAGGGGAGAAGAGGAAATCCCTCCTTTTATCGATTGTCAGTTTCGGATATAAATTTGGCATCCCTTACGATTCTGATCTGGTGTTTGATATCCGGTTCTTGCCCAATCCCTTTTTTACCGATGAGCTGCGGGATAAGAACGGGCTCCATAAAGAGGTGGATGAGTATGTCGCCTCTGATTCCCATTACAAAGAGTTTATAGAAAAGGTCGAAAGCCTGTTGCTGTTCCTCATCCCCCACTATATTGAGGAGGGGAAGACCTATTTAACCATCTCCATCGGGTGTACAGGCGGTCGCCATCGTTCTGTAGTGGTGGCCAATAAGATAAAGGATATTCTATATAAACATAATTATAAGGTAAAGCTGGTTCACCGGGATATCGATAAGGAGTAAAAAAGGCCGTCTTTTAGGGAGTAATCTTATCAGCCCGGTGGAGAGCAAACCTTCTAAGGAGAGAAAGGGATGGTCGGCATACTGGTGGTTACGCACGGTCAACTGGCAAAAGAGCTGGTCAACGCAGCCGAGATGATTGTGGGGAAGATGGAGAACATTGCTACCATAACTATCGGCTGGAACGACAATGTAGCCGAAGCCCGGCAGAAGCTCTCTAAGGGTATCAAGAAGGTAGACGCCGGTCGAGGGGTTATAATATTGACCGATATGTTCGGTGGAACCCCCACCAATATCAGCCTTCCCTTTTTGAAGGAAAAGCAGGTGGAGGTTGTCACCGGAGTCAACCTCCCCATGCTAATAAAGTTGTCGAGCCTCCAGAAGGAGGATATGGGGCTCATCGAGATCGCTCGCAAATTGCAGGAGAGGGGTCAACAGTGTGTTTATGTAGCCAGCGATGTTTTATCCTCACGTTCCCAGCCTTGACGATATAATAGGTGCTCATGGTTTCCAAGAAGGTTGTTATCCGTAACGAGCTTGGATTGCATGCCCGAGCGGCTGCCAAATTTGTCACCCTGGCTAATAGTTTCACATCGGCTATCCGCGTCAGCAGAGATACTCTGACTGTGGATGGCAAGAGCATTATGGGGGTGCTCCTGCTTGCAGCAACCTGCGGCACCTCTCTCACCCTAACCGCTGAGGGAGAGGATGAGGAGAGGGCTTTAGGCGCATTGAGCGAGCTTGTGGAGCAAAATTTCGCGGAAACCGAGTAAAAAAGGGAATGAACAGGGAGCAGATGTTAAGGGGAGTGGGTGTTTCACCCGGTATAGCTATAGGTAAGGCTCTCATCTTTAAGGGAGAAGGAGCAGTCCTAAGACGCCGAACCGTAGCCGATAATGAGGTAGCTCATGAGCTGCAGAGGTTAGAGAAGGCAATTAAAAAGTCTAAGCAGCAGTTGATCAGCTTGAAAAATAGGGTAAGCAGAGAGGCAGGAAAGGATTTCGCTCGTATCTTTGATGCTCATATCCTGATGCTGGAGGACGAAGTTCTGATTAATGCCATCCGCAACCTGGTGAAGGAGGAAAGGGTCAATGTGGAATGGGCGTTGAAAGAGGTACGCGACCGGCTGATCAGCTTATTCGCCCAATTTAATGATGAATATATGCAGGACCGTGGAATTGATGTGGAGGATGTGTGGCAGCGCATCCAATCAAACCTCTCCCTCAATCCTAACCTTAACGCCGCCAACCTCTCGGAAGAGGGGATTCTGGTGGCCCCCAACCTCTCCCCCTCCGATCTGGCGCAAATGGATAAGAAGCTCCTGCGGGGATTTGTTACCGATGCGGGGGGTCGCACCTCTCACACCGGTATCTTAGCCCGCTCCCTGGAGATACCTGCTGTAATCGGTCTATCCGATGTGACTTCCCGGGTGAAGGAAGGGGACCTTCTGTTAATCGATGGGAATGAGGGGGTTGTAATTGTCAATCCCAACCCTACCCTTATTCAGGAATACGAAAGCAAAAAAAGGAGATACGAGGAGCATGAGGTAGAGCTACTTAAAACAAAAGAATTACCGGCAGTTACCCTGGACGGGAAGAGAATCGCTCTGATGGCTAATATCGAGCTTCCCGAGGAGATAGATTCCGCCCTCCAGCATGCAGCAGAGGGGATAGGGCTCTTCCGCTCCGAGTTCCTCTACCTGAGACCCTCCTTCTCGTCACCTTCGGAGGAGGAGGTCTTCCTCCTTTACAGGGAACTGGCGGAGAAGCTGACCCCCTACCCGGCTACCATCAGAACCCTCGATTTAGGAGGGGATAAGATGGATAATTTGCCAGAAGCGAGCCATGAGGCTAACCCATTCCTGGGGTTGCGAGCTATACGCTTATGCTTTAAGCGAAAAGAGGTCTTCAAGACCCAGCTGCGGGCACTGCTGAGGGCTAGCGCCTATGGCAACCTGAGGATAATCTTCCCTATGATCTCCGGTATCGAAGAGCTCCTCCAGGCTAAGCTCATTCTGGAGGAGGTCAAGGATGAGCTCCAGAGTGAGCACATCCATTTCAATCCGAGAGTCCCTATTGGAGTGCTGATAGAGATACCCTCGGCTGCTCTAATTGCCGATCTGCTGGCTAAAGAGGTCGACTTCTTCAGCATCGGCACTAATGACCTCATCCAGTACCTCATCGCGGTGGATAGGTCCAATGTGAATGTCAGTTACCTCTACGAGCCCCTCCATCCGGCGATTATACGCTCGCTAAAGTTAATCGTAGATTCTGCGCAGAAGCACGAAGTCCCGGTCTCTTTATGTGGTGAGATGGCTGGCGACCCCATCGCTCTCATAATCTTATTGGGACTTGGGCTTGATGAGTTGAGTATGAACCCTTACTCCATCCCCCTTATCAAGCGGCTTATCCGCTCCTTGAGGGTGGAGGAAGCAAAGAGAATTGTGAGGGGAATTATGAGGTTGACCACCGCCCGTCAGGTGGAGGAATATCTCCTTGAAAAGCTGACCAGGAGGTTCCCGGAGGGATTCCTGTAATCCAACCTTTTCTATTGAGTGCAGGACATGAAGAGATTGCCAACCAAGGTTGAGAAGCCCTGGGGCTACGAGCTGCTCTATGCCCACACCGATGCTTATGTGGGCAAAATCCTCCATCTCGAAGCCGGGCATCGATTGAGCCTCCAATATCACCGACTGAAGGATGAGACCATCTACCTCCTCAATGGTTTGTTGGAGCTCGAGATGGAGGATGGGGGGAAGATGGTCCGTATGGAGATGACCCCCGGTAACTGCCGCCATATCCCCCCGGGCACCAAACATAGAATGAAAGCGCTTAAGGACTGCCGTATATTAGAGGTCTCCACCCCCCACCTGGACGATGTCGTCCGTCTCGAGGACGATTACGGTCGGGCGGATAAGTAATAAAACCCTCCTTAATTCATTTTTTTCTCTTCTATCCCCTTCTTTTGAGATTCCTCTTCACCCAGGATATACTTGTTAAACCATCTTAGCTGGCGCTGGAATCGGTCTCGGATATGATTGGGCTCCCTGGAGATTCCATGTCCCTCCCTGGGGTAGCGGACAAACTCGTAGGTGGCCTTGAGAAGCTTGAGGGCGGTGTACATCTCCACGGAGTTGCTGATAAAAGTGTTGGAGTCGGCGTCCCCATGCATTATGAGCACCGGCGTGCGGATGTTCCCCACATAGCTGAAGGGTGAGTGCTCCAAATAGAGGTCTACCTTCTCCCAGTAGTAGTCCCCCAGATACTGCTTTTCCCAATAGGGGATATTGGAGTTGCTGAAGTCGGTGATAAGGTTGAAAATCCCATACATGGAGACAGCCGCCTTGAAGCGGTCGGTCTGGCTGATTATCCAGTTGGTCATATACCCGCCGTAGCTCCCTCCCATCACCCCCAGTCTGTCTGGGTCGGCAATTCCCCTTTCTATCAGGTAATCCACCCCACTCATGATGTCTCGGTAATCCCCTCTTCCGATGTCCTTTATGTTGGAGGCCACGAACCTGTTGTCGTATCCCGAGCTCCCCCGGAAATTGGGTAGGAACACCGCATAGCCCTGCGCGGCGAAGAGCTGCGCATTGCGGCTGCCGGTCAGGGTGTTCACCATTCTGCCCGCGGGTCCCCCGTGCACCATCACAATCAGGGGGTATCTCTGCTCCTCTTGATACCCCAGAGGTTTAATCAATATTCCCTCTATGGTCCATCCATCGGTGCTCTTCCACCTGATCACCTCCTGAGGGGCGACAGTAAACTCCTGGAAATTTTTGTTGAGCTCAGTAATCGGTTTAGGATTCCTGTTGTCCGGGGTGGCGGTCCAGATCTGGGGGAAGGAGTGAGAGTCCTCAAGGATATAGACCAGCTGCTTCCCGTCCCGGGAGAGGTCAAACTGAGAGTAGTACCTGTCCCCCTCAGTCAAGGGCTTTACCTTCTCCTTTTTGAGCGAGAGGGTGTAGAGATGGCTGTATACTCCCTGGGAGCACGAGAGAATCAGCTCCTCCCCGTCAGGGAGCCATCTGTATCTGCCGACCGAAAGGTCCAGCTTGGTGGTGAGATTCCTTGGGCTTCCCCCGTAGGCGGGTATGATGTAAAGGTCTGTCTCCGAGGGCGAGAACTCAGGGTCGATTCCCTTCTGATAACAGAGCTGCTTCCCGTCGGGGGACCAGCTCACATCACCCTCTGCTCCCGGAAAGTCGGTCAACTGGTCTGTCTCGCCGTTTTCAAGGTTAAGAATCCAGATATCCCTCTTCTTCCCATCGTTGGGGTCCCCGCTGTAGTTGGTCACATACGCTACCCTCTTCCCGTCAGGGGAGACCTCAAACTGGGAGAGCCCGTAATCCCCATTAAAGGTTTTCGCCGCCTTCTTACTTTCAATATTGACCTTCCACAGCTGGTTTCTGTACTTCTCCTCCCCCACCACATAGGAGTCGAACTTCTCCTTTTTCTTCCTCTCCTTCTCCTTCTTCTTTTCCACCGAAGGCTGTTCCTTGGTTAGGTAGATTATCTCTTTCCCGTCGGGCATCCAGCGGAAGTTCATAACCCCTCCCTCCGCCTCGGTCAGCCTGACACCCTC
>NJBL01000010.1 GCA_005223145.1 bacterium (candidate division B38) B3_B38
CACATCTTTCTCCGACTTTCTGCCCTCACATCTGCTATGTATTAACCTTTTTTTGTTTTTTTAGTTTTGTAATCCTTAATTGCCGCTGGCAGTGCTCCTTGCCGAAAGCTCCGGTCTCCACACAGCCGCTGGTGCCACCGTTGCGGGCATCCTCCATTGATTTTCCCTGCCGCAGCAGTTCCTGCACCACCTCGTCGGTATTGAATACCGACGGCTGCCCGAAGCCGGTCTTGATAATCTGCAGCGCCCTCTTCAGAAACCTATCGGGGGTCTTCTTGCTTATCTGCACCGAAGAGCTGGGCTGGGTGATGCGCATCTCTTCCACCACATCGAGTATGAGGTAGGAGAGCTCATTGACCGCATCCGAGCCGTCGGCTCTCACCCCACCGGTGTTTATCTGGGCAAAGTCGGTGTAGGTGCTGCTCTCCTCTGCCGTGACCCCCACCTTCGGCGGGGCGGGCTGGTTGTTGAACTTCACCCAGAAAGCCTGCAAAAGCTCTCTGGCGCTTTCTCTGCTCAGGGAGCCTTCCTCCAGTCCCTTCCGGTAGAAAGGATAGAGATGCTGGTCCAGCTTGCCGGGGTTGAAGGCGTTTTACAAAGAGTACCCCTTGATCTTAAAGAATATCTGGAGGCGAAAAGTAGATAAAAGAATGACTGTAAGTAAGTGGAAACGCATAGAATTAGCCGTCATTTTTCTCCCGTCAATCCCCGCATTGACCATTCTTGCTAAGCCCGATTCAGGCATTGATACGCTGACTTTAGATTGAATTCAGATGAAAGCTATAAAGGTAGGGAGGATGCTGCTCAAGAGGTGGGGATTAGTTTGTGAACGCATGCTTTCTCGGTCCCAGGTTCAAGTGAGGATTACCCTGTTAAAAAAACAAATTTTCCTCTTGACAGGTGTATAAATTTACACTATATTATAGGTGTATGGATTTACACTATAAGAGGGCTTTTTATGAAGGAGGGATTAATGGCCAAGGATTTGACTGAAAAGCAGAGGCTGGTCTTCAATTTCATCAATCAGTCTATCCGGGAGAGGGGGTTCCCCCCCACGGTCAGTGAGATTCAGGCTGAATTCTCTTTCAAATCTCCCACCGGTGTAGTCAATCATTTGCGGGCGATTGCGAGGAAGGGGTATATCAGGATTCACCCTCAGGTGGCCCGGGGGATAGAGCTCCTGGTCAAGGAGAACTTGCTGGAATCCGAAGCATACAGAAGCCTTCCCCTGGTGGGGAGGATAGCCGCCGGCACGCCTGTGCTCGCCGTGGAGAACATAGAGACGAACATAGTATTTGACAGAGATTTCTGCCGTGGGGCGAGCTTCATGCTCAGGGTCAAGGGTGACAGCATGGTCAATGCGGGGATTGTGGATGGGGATTATGTTCTGGTAAAGCAGCAATTCTCAGCAGAGAACGGGGAGATAATCGTCGCTCTGGTAGATGATGAGGCTACAGTAAAGAGATTTTTCAAGGAGAAGGGCAAGGTCACCCTCAAGCCAGAGAACGATGCCTTTCCGCCCTTGATAATAGAGCCCGGGCAGGAGGGGTTCAGAATAATAGGCAAGGTTGTCGGCTTGTACCGAGCCATTTAGAAAAACGCAACGGTCTCTACTGGCTCATACCCCCTTTAAGCTCTGGGCTGTTCGAGGCTCCGGTAACATCAGCAAAAATGCAAAAGGGGGGCATCTTTCTTTAAATAGCAGATGAAACTCGGAGGGCTTCTTTAATGGCAAGAATCATCCTCCATCTTGACATGGATGCCTTTTTCGCCAATGTGGAGAGGGTTCTTAACCCTTCGCTGAAAGGCAAGCCCCTCATAGTGGGCGGCAATCCCGAGGGCAGGGGGGTGGTCTCCTCAGCCTCCTATGAAGCCAGGAAATACGGTGTCCATGCTGCCATGCCCATGAGCAGGGCAAAGAAGCTGTGCCCTCATGCCGTATTTATAACACCTCGCCACCACTGTTATGGTGAATTCTCCGGGAGGATATACCGAATATTGAAAGACTACGCACCGCTGGTGGAGCGGGCCAGCATTGATGAGTTCTACCTCGACCTCACGGGATGTGACCGGCTTTATGGGGACATGCTCGGGCTGGCTGGCAAATTAAAAGAGGTCATCCTCAGGGAGACAGGGCTTCCCTGCACTATTGGGATAGCCAGCAACAAGCTGGTCGCCAAGATCGCCTCGAGTCAGGCAAAACCAGACGGACTCCTTCGCATCACTCCGGGAGAAGAGGCCCTTTTTCTCTCCAGACTGCCGGTAAAGGAGCTTCCCGGCATTGGTGAGAGCACACATAAGAAACTGGGGGATATGGGAATAAGAACCATCGGAGACCTGGCCAGGTTCCCCAGGAACCTTCTGGTCAGCTCCTTTGGTAAAGCTGGCGAATCCCTGTGGGAGAGAGCCAGGGGGATGGACAGGGAAGAGGTGAGGGAGCGCGGCAGACAGAAGAGCTTCAGCCAGGAGACCACCTTTGAGAAAGATTCAGAGGACCCTCTGTTTTTGAAGACCACCATCTCCCATCTGGTGGAAGAGGTCGGTTACCGGCTGAGAAAACACGGGATAAAAGCCAAGACGGTGACCCTGAAGGTCAGGTATTCTGACTTCAGAACCATAACCCGGTCTCGAACCGGTGGTGAGGTGGATGGGGATGCCGAGATTTACCAGATAGCCAGGGAGCTGCTGAAAAAGGCTCACACCAGAAGGGTGAGGATAAGACTGCTCGGGATCTGCCTCTCCAACCTCACCCCGGCAGTGGCCCAGAAACAGCTCTTTGAGGATGAAAGGGAGAGGAGGAAATCCTCCCTCTACCGGAGCCTCGACCGGATAAGGGATAAATTCGGTCTGAAACTGCACTTTGGAAGTTCGATTTGGCACCAATAGGAAAAAAAGATGTTTACCCATCTTCACCTCCACTCCAACTTCTCTTTCCTCTCCTCCACCATAGACATCCCCGGATTGATAAGGGAAATCAGGCGCAAAGGGATGGACTCGGTTGCTCTCACGGATACCAACGGGATGTACGGGGTTATCCAGTTCTATAAACTCGCTAAGGAGAACGGGATAACACCGATAATCGGGGCGGAGATTGATGACCCCGCTGACAGGAATATAAAGGCGGTTCTCCTGGCGAAAAACAGGGGCGGCTACTCTGAAATCTGCCGCTTGGTCACTGAGAGACAGCTGCAAGAGGAATTCCATCTCACCGAAAGGCTGAAAAAGGCTAAGGAGGTGGTCATTCTCTCAGAGTCGCCCCATTTACTGCGAAGCCTGGCGGGTGAGCTTGAGCAAGGGACCCTTTACTGTGAGCTGACCCACCATGGGGACCGCGAGAGCAGGTTGAAGTGCCGGGGACTGCTGGAGCTATCCAGAGAGCTGGGGCTACCCGTGGCAGCTACCAGCGATGTCCATTTCTTCCACCCCGAGGAATACCATGTGTACAGAATATTAAGAGCAATAGAAAGGAACACCACCATATCCAATCTGGACCGGGATGAGCTTGCCCACCGGAACAGCTATCTTAAATCCCCCCGGGAGATAGAGAATCTGTTCAGAGAACTCCCGGAGGCGGTGGTTAATACCCAGCTTATAAAGGAGCAATGCAATCTGGAATTGGACCTGGGGGTCTATAAGTTTCCCGGTTTTCCCTTGTCCGAGGGGGAGACGCAGGCTTCCTACCTGCGGAAGATAGCCTTCAGGGGTCTGAAAGAGCGGTACCAACCTCTGACCGGCAGGGCGGTGGAGAGGCTGGAGTATGAGCTGAAGGTGGTGGAAGCTTTGGGCTTCAGCGGATACTTCCTGGTGGTCTGGGACATCACGCAGAGGGCAAAAGAGCTGGGGATACCCTTCATCGGGAGGGGCTCGGCAGCCAACTCCATGCTCTCCTACTGTCTGGGGTTCACCGCGGTAGACCCGCTGAAATACGACCTTTATTTTGAGCGATTTCTGAACCCGGAGCGAAAATCCCCGCCCGATATCGACCTCGACTTCCCCTGGAATGAGAGGGACAGGATTCTCAACTATGTCTATGAGAAATATGGGGAGGACAGGGTGGCTATGATCTGCACCACCAATAGATTCGCCGCCCGGTCGGCCATAAGGGAGGTGGGCAAGGCTATGGGGTTGAGTGAAGCAGAGGTGAATGAGTTCACCTCAAGGATACCACCCTATGCCAGGGCAAGCGACCTGACCAGCCTCAAGGAGAAGTATGTGGAATGCCGACATCTGCAGACAGAAAGCGAACCGTTCAGAACCGTCCTATCCATCGGCCAGAGAATAGCTGAGTTCCCCAGACATCTCTCCATCCACTGCGGGGGCATAGTTATCTCCCCTGCTCCCATTACCGATTATGCCCCCCTGGAGAGGTCAAGCAAGGGGTTGGTGATCACTCAGTATGATATGTTCCCTATTGAGGATTTGGGCCTGGTGAAGATCGACCTTCTGGGGAACCGCTCCCTGGCTGTGCTCATGGACACCCTGGAGTCGGTGAGAATCAACACCGGAAACTCAACGGATCTTTACAATTTTCCCGCTATTTTTAAGGACAGAAATGTCAGGGAGCTGATAAGAAACGGCAGGACAATGGGGTGCTTTTACATAGAGTCACCGGCCATGAGAAGCCTGTTGAGGAAATTGAAGGTGGAGACCTTTGAGATGCTCACCGCCGCCAGCTCTGTTATCAGACCCGGGGTGGCGGAGAGCGGAATGATGAACGAATTCATAGAAAGACATCTTGACCCGGCAAAGGCTAACTATCTCCATCCAAAGCTGGAGGAACTGCTTAAGGAGACCTACGGAGTGATGGTCTATCAGGAGGATGTGATCAAGGTAGCCCACCATCTGGCTGGTATGTCCCTGGGGGAGGCAGACCTTCTGAGAAGAGCCATGAGCGGAAAGATGAGGTCAAGGGAAGCCATGGCGGGGCTGGAGAGCAGATTTGTGTCCTCGTGCGTGGAAAGGGGAGTGGACAGAAAGGTAGCCCGGGAAGTATGGCGCCAGATTGCCAGCTTTGCCGGATACGCCTTCTGCAAGGCTCACAGCGCTTCCTTCGCCATGCTCAGCTTTCAGGTGGCTTATCTAAAGCACTATTTTCCCGCCGAGTTCATGGCGGCGGTCATCTCCAACATGGGGGGATTCTATGGCACCTACGCCTATATCCAGGAGGCAAGGAGGATGAGTCTGCAAATCCTGCCGCCCTGTGTTAATTGCAGTGAGCTCAAGTACGCCGGTCGGGGAAATCAGATCAGGGTCGGGCTGATGCAGATAAAGGGCTTGACTATGAGCTCAATACAATCGATAGTGCAGGAACGGGAGAGAGGATGGTATAAATCCCTTTGCGATCTGATAGTGAGAACCACGGTTGGCTATGAGGAGTTGAGAAGCCTCATCAGGGTGGGGGCATACGACTGCTTCGGGAAGAGCAGACCGGAGCTTCTATGGATGCTGGATATGGAGTACACCAGGCTCCGCAGCGACCTTTCTCTTTCCCTGTTCAGAGAGGATGTATCCCCGAAAATTCCGAAAGTGGAGAATTACTCAGCCTTGGAAAAATGCCGTATAGAGTCAGAGCTGCTCGGCTTCCCCCTGACCAGACATCCTCTGGAGATTTTTCGTGATGAGATAACGGAGTGGAATCCGGTCCCGGCGGATAGGATCAGGAATTATGTAGGCAGGAGGGTCAGAATGGGGGGCTGGCTGATAGCTGCCAAGAGGGTCAGGTGCAGAAAATCGGGGAACTACATGAAATTCATGTCCATGGAAGACCTGACCGGAACCTATGAGGTGACATTGTTTCCCAGGGTTTTCTCAAGATACGGACATCTCACTGTGGATAGGGGGCCATATATTTTCGAGGGGAAAGTTCAGGATGACTTCGGAGCTTGCAGCCTGATAGCTGATAAGGTGAAGGTTCTTGAAAATGGCTTTTTTGCTAAAACTAATTTATAGTAACAAGGGGCAAATTTAGAAAGACCTCTCTAAATTTCTCTCCTACTTCAGCTTTAAAAGAACCTATAAAGACTGCAGGGCTAAAGGAAGATTTACTTTTTTAATCTTTGCCTGCAATCATAGCACATAATCAATGTTATCTTCTACTTAGCCTTCTGTTGTACATTATTAGATATTGCTCTAATACTTATTATTTATGTTATCTTAAACGAAATACCCGGAGGGAGATAAATTTTTTTCTTGCCATAAGCAAGCAAAGAAAGGGAGGGAAAAGCCACTTCTCCTCCGGGTTTCTATCTATTTTTTGCCCTTACTGGTAAAATCAGATAAAAATCCCTTATAGTCCGCTTAGGATGTGTGCAGAATAAACCCTCCATTTTGCTGTTGATAAAATTCCCTATTTATGATATATTGCTAAAAATATTTAATTTTCATAAATTTTAACCCTTCCGATATTAAAATGAATTTATAATATATAATATATTAAAATTATTTGTTGACTTAATAATCAACTTATGCTATATATTATATATAAACATTGAACCGGGAGGGAGATAGCTTTTATTTGTTGCCCTAAGGCGGGAAAATACAATGAAAAAGGAGAATTCTGCCTTGCCTCCGGGTTTTCAGGTAATAAGGGCTTGTTAAATAAATTCTGCTCTCATTTCCGCCTCTTAGGGTAAGACAAATTCAATTTTAGCAACAGAAATTGTAATTGTCAGGAAAAAATTTAATAAAGGTGGATTTTATTATGAGTGATGTTAAAATCAGACTCCAAGAAATAGTTGGCTCCAATATCTCCAAATTTGCTCGTATGATTGGCGAAAACAGGCAGACCATAGATAATTACTTATTAGGCAGGATGCCCCGTGGAGCGTTTTTGAAAAAATTGGCAGAAAAGTTTAATATCAATATTAATTGGCTCTTAACTGGAAAAGGACCGAAAGAACTTTCGGCAGCAGTTGTGAGAGAAAAAAAAGCTCTTTACAATACTCCTGCCATAAATATCATTACCAGCCAAGAATACAAAAAGCTCCTCAAGTATCAATCCCCCGTCGAGGACTGCATACCTATACCCATAATATCAGAACCTATCGTTGCCAGTAACCCTCTATCTGTAAAAGAAAAAGATATCGAAGGCTTTGTTTTTGTCAATCAGGCGTGGCTTAAGCGAGGACACACCTATCTTTGCTTCCGAGTCCAATACAACTGCATGCATCCTGTCATTTGTGAGGGCTTTATCGTCGCCATTGACCTCAACGAAAACGAACCCCTGAAATTGAAGCGCCAGATTGTAGCCACCCGCTTTGAAGATGGCATCTCCCTAAAATACTTGATTCTGACCGAAAAAGACTATGTACTATTACCCCATAACACGGCTGAGCATAAACCAATTGTGATACCAAGAACCGCACCAAATCCCATTATTGGCAAAGTATGCTGGTGGTGGGGCAACCAAAAATAGGAGTTATTTAACAGACATTAGCTACATATCCCTTACTACTATCTGCCAGGATGGCATAAACCTCCTTTCTTACTCTTACGCCGTAGAGGAGCATTCCCCGTTTCTCAGCGCCTTCTCCCACTCCTCGTTAAGGTAAATGGAGTTGCGATACTGTCTTGACGGTTTATCCTCTTTTGTCTTCAGTTATCTCTCGATGCCGGGAAAGCTAAAGAACATCCTAAATGCTCTAACATTTAACTTACCTGGGATTCCGTGGAGAACGCGAAACTCCAACCTGCGCATTATTAATTAGTTTCACCATATATGCATTATTTAGCTACTGCGAAGGCTCATTATGCGGTGACCAGATGGAGCCATAATGAGACAAAATTATCCTCACCAGCCTGAAACCGACCGAATTAAATCAAAGGCTCAAAGGTGAACTTTCTTTTAAAACCTCTTTTAAAAAATCCCTTTTTGTTATAGAATTATTTTAAAATCTGTAGAAAGAAGAGGTGCAAAAAAATGGCGACCTATATTTTGGTAACCAAGCTCTCCCCTGAAGTCACCAGCAAACTGGAGCAAAGGGAGGAGATTGGGAAGCGATGGCATGAAATTGTAAAGAGCAAGTGCCCCGAAGTGAAGTGGCTAAGCCACTATGCCCTGCTCGGTCCTTACGACTTTCTTGATATCTACGAAGCCCCCGACGAAACGGTAGCCGCCAAGGTCTCCCTTCTCACCCTGGCTCATGGGGCGATGGTGGCCGAAAGCTGGACAGCCATCCCCTACCGTAGATTTCTGGAGCTGGTAAAAGAGCTCTGAGCGCGGATAAACTTCTCTATTTAATTAAGGCAAAACTGCCTTGTAAAGAGTGTAGGAATACTTCGTCGCCCAGAAGATAAGCTTCTGTATCTCGGCGCTGTTCTTACTATAGAGCCCTATTTAATGAGAGCAACCTCCCTCATTGAGAGAGGGTGATGATTCCCGCTTCGAGAGCTTTATTAAGGCATTCCTCTACCATCTCCAGGGTGACCTTGCCGTAGTAGAACTCCCCGGCAGAGAGAGCCTCTGCGCTCACCGCATTGAAGATATCCAGGTAGCTGTTCTTCGCATCAACAAAATTCACTATCTCGTAAGACATAAGGCCGTGAAGCCCTCTTACTCCTACCCCTCCCATCACTATCGCTATATACTTGTCAAGGTAGTCCTTAACCGAAGGAATCGGCTCAGGAACTTTGGTGCTCAGCTCCTTCTCTTTAGGGGAGAGGGTTAAGGTGGGGGGCTTCTTCTCGCCGGTGACCGAGCAGTAATACTGGTCCAGGTCTGCTTGATACTCTCTCATTATCTTCATTAATTTAATCTTGTAGCTCTGGAGGAGCTTCGATACGGGGCTATTTGCCGGAACGAAGACCGATATGGATTCTAAAGCCTTCTCCTCACGCAGAAACGCCTGGCGAAGCTGGTTGCTCGCCTTTTTATATGCCTCCTTGGTAGCAGGAGCCTCGCCCTTGTGAATCATTCCCATGGCCAACTTCAGCTCTCTTCCGATGCGGGAGATGCCCGAACCATACACCTCGGCTATCAGGGTGGGCACCCGGGGCTCATCAAGGTAAGCCAGGTAGTACATAATGGCGGCAGCTGCCAGAGCGTTCCGCTGAAGCTGGGTGCGGTCGACATTCCACAGGTCGTCATCGGAGGAGTGGATGTAGTCATCAGGCCAGTTGGTAAAGGATATTCCGGGGATGCCGATTATGCTGGCAGTAAATAGCATGTGGTCTGTATTTCCGTGGAAGGGTATCACCGCCGCACGATAGGGCTCACGGCTGCCTAATAGAGAAAGCACTGGCCTGGTGAAGGGCTCCCCACTGCCTGTTTGAGCGGCAAGCTGGTCGGTATTCCCTTTGACCATAAACTCTATGATACCCTGGGTCACATCGGAGAGAAAACTGGGAAGAGAATAGGGAGGAAGGCAGATGTTCTGAGTCCTGCCGCCGTAACGGAGGTCGGCACCCGCCATATCCTGGTTGACATTGGCCAGGAACTGCGACCTTTCTTCCGGGTGGTCTGCAAAATACTGCCACTCGCTGCTTATCTCATCCACCCACCAGAAGCGGATGTCCCGCACGGGGGGCTTCATTTTCCCCTCTTTGATGAGCCTGACAAAGGTGCGGGCAATCTCCAACCCATTGGCGCAGCCTGTAGCATCGTCGTTAGCAGAGAACTTCTCTTCCTGGATGTGTGCGGTGAAGACGATATCCTGGTCGTGAATTTGGCTGCCGGGTATGATGCCCTCTACCATCTCCTGCCACCCCGGCTCTATAAACTCAGTATCCAGCACCGCTCCTACCTTGACCGGCTTTTCATTGTTGGCGAGCAGGTCCTTGAGCTTCATTCCCTGTCGATAGGAGAGGGAGAAACCAAAGGTGCCCGGCTTCTTGTCTCGGCTCTCATAGGGGATGGAGCTCCAAGGTATCTGGTCGGGATAGTCAATCCCTCTTCCCCTGCCGTTGTACACCACAATTCCCAGAGCTTCGCGCTTCCATACCGCCTGATTCATTACTGTGTAAGGAGAACCGCTTGCCAGGACAATCTTCCCCGCTACATCTATATCCTTGTAATCATCATCTGAGTTCCCGTTGCCCACATCGACCAGCTCGGCGGTAACATCATCGCTGCGACTGTTAGAGCACACCGCCAGGGCACACTCCGCATAGCTGGTGACTTTAACCTCTTCGGGCTCCAGCACCCACAGCTCACCCTTTTTGACAAACCACCCTCTTCCGCGGTACTCCTGTTTTATGAGCTTCACATCCTGCAAGCCGTACTCCTCGGCTTTTTCCTTTATATAGAGAGCCGCCTGGTGGTATCCCGGAGAGGAACCCGGCCGATGCCATTGGGTCAGCAGGCGGATGTGTTCGTAGGCGATGTCCCCCGATATTTCATTTGCTAAGAGGCGGTATTCCTCGTCGCTGAGAAAGGGGGTCTGCTGAGATTTCACCAGCAAAGGGGAAACAAAAATCAAGACAATCAAAAGAGCCAAATAACGGCAAAAAATCCGTTTAGTTATATGGGCTTTCATAAGCCTCCTCCTTTTGAAAAAATGCACCATTCTTACCATTTTCTCCATTTCGGCCCCTTATATTTACTAAACGTAGGGGGAAACAAAATGGACGACTTATACTTTGAAAAAACTAAAAAACTCACTTTATCCCTTTTTCCCTATCGCTCAGAGGCAAATTGTTAATACTCTTCCTCCCTTGATTACGAAAATCTTCTCCCTGAGGTTCCCGTCCAGGAAGAAAGTAAAAAATTCTATCACATCTGCAGCACCTCTTTCAAACTAAAAATTAAAATCTGCAGCTATCGGAAAGCACTGGAGGCTCTCTTATGAGATGCAAGTGCCAAGATGGTATTCTTTTGGAGGGAACAGATGAAGAAGCTCTTGATTTCTCAGGGTAATTGGGTTATCTTCTGAAAAGGATTAATTTAGCAAATCTTATGGGAGAGGAAAGAAGATATGAAGGTTGGTGTCTTTCAGTTAGCCCCCCAATTCGGGGAGGTAAAGAAGAATATGGAAAGAGTAGAGAAAGGGCTTCAGCAGATAAAGGAAGCCCTCATCGTCCTGCCCGAGCTGTTCAACACCGGTTACCAGTTTACCTCAGGCGAGGAGCTGGCTTCCCTGGCGGAGAAGATTCCTGATGGTCCGACCACAGGTAGGCTGGCGGAGCTTGCCCATAAAAACCTTCTCCATATTGTTGCCGGCATTGCCGAGAGGGAGGGAGAGAAATTTTACAATTCAGCGGTCTTAGTCGGACCCGATGGCTACATAGACCATTACCGCAAGGTCCATCTCTTTCTGGATGAGAAGCTATGGTTTGCCCCCGGAGATAAAGCGTGGGAGATATATGATATCGGACCTGCCAAGATTGGGCTGATGATATGCTTTGACTGGATTTTCCCCGAGGTTGCCCGCACCCTGGTGTTGAAGGGAGCGGAGGTCATCTGCCACCCCTCCAATCTCCTCATACCTTTCTTTGGTCAGAGGGCTATGATTACCAGGTCGATCGAGAACATGGTCTACACCATTACCTGCAACCGAACCGGCTGGGAGGAGAGAGGGGGGAAGGAGAGGATAACCTTCACCGGAATGAGCCAGGTGGTAAGCCCCCGAGGGGAGGTATTTTTGAGCCTCAAGAGGGAAGAGGAAGGAGTGGCCCTGGTGGGGATAGACCCCATGGTAGCGCGCAACAAATCGTTCACACCGCACAATGACCTCTTCCGGGATAGAAGAGCCGACCTCTATGCCCTATAGCCTCTTCCTACCTTTCTTATTGCGGAAATGAGGTCCCCATCTTCCTGAGAGAAAAAGCCATATCTTTTAAAAGTCATAACCCTCAAGTCTGAGTACTAATAGTATAAAAATTTATGCCTCCTCCGTGCGGCTCATTAATCAAAACAAACGCCTGCTTAATGAGGGCTAATCTCGCAAAATAGGCTCGATTCGTCCACCTCTACAACCTGAGTATCGACATCAAACTCTGCGGTTAATGAAAGGAATTCGTCCGGGCGCACTGTTGTCGCTTTGAATCCGTCCTTGCAGACGATAACACCGTTGTAAGTCTTTTCCCAGTCGATTTCCCCCAGGAGTCCGGCCTCCGATTGCAGTTGAAACCATTCCAGTCGATATTTCCAGAATTTATCGGAATAACTTGAAAAGAGGAGGGTTCCGCCAGGTTTGGCAACGCGAATGCTTTCCCGGATTAAGTCTTTCTGATCCACACGGAATGCTGAAATTCCGTTCTGGATACACACTACCCGGTCAAAAACCCGGTTGCGGAAGGCAAGTTGAACTGCATCCATATTCAGCAGTAGGGTGTTGGGAATACCGCTGAGCATTTCCCGTCCAAGCATCAAGCTGCCAAGAGAGAGGTCAATTCCCATGACCAAGCCGGCTTTTTGGGCGAGCCGGGGCAGTATTCGTCCGTAACCACATCCCAGTTCCAGAACCATGTCGCCGGGGCGGATTTTTTGCATGATATGGTTCACCTCCGCTTCCAGGTACTGCTTCACCCGTGGGGGAGCGATTTCGTAGCATTGCTTCAGCTGATTGGCAGAAAGTTTATCACTGTAGTAGCCGCTCATATCCCCATTCTCTATTTTCAATTAGAGCCAGAAGATTAGTAAGAAAATATTTAATATATTTTTCTAAAAGATATTTTGCAATTTTTATGGGGAAATTTCTTATTGCTTGCTTATATACAAATCTCGCGTCTGATTTCATTTAAGGGGTATATGTAAACTCAATCCCCGGCTGAGATATTATTCCTCTGGAGTTCAGCTTAATCAAATAAATTCTGTCAAACCGAAAATTATAGCATCTTGTGATTTGAGCCTTGCTACTGAACGCCCTGGTATTTCCTCTCGCCTTTCTTCTCTGTCTCCTCAGGTTTTCTCTCGTCACGGAAGAAGCCGGGGGCTAACCAGCGCTCCAGCATAGCCTTTCTCCCCTCTGTCACCACCTGCTGGAAATACTCCTTTCCCCTCATAGTGTTAATGAAGAGCCGCAGGTTGTCCAGAGAAGAGAGACCGATCAGTTTGGTCCAGACCTGATAGGCTTCAACAAAATCGTTGCTCTCCAGCCCCAGGGTGCAGTTATCAATGCGGGTCAGCCCGGGGTAGTTGGCGGCAATATCGGTCTGTCTTTTAGTCTGGAAGCTGAATTCCATCCGGTAAGGGGGGTCAAGCTTAAAGGGGGGTATCTCCTCTATCCTCTGTACCGCATTGAATGCCGCTTCTTCAATTCTCTTCAGGGCTTCCTCGCGTGGGGGGAATTCGGCATCTGTCTTCCCTTTGGCGGTCTTTACCACGGCAAACTCGGTCTGGGGATGAAGATTTTTAACCTGCCCTTCCAGAATGTCGTCACCGGAGACCATAATCAGCGGGACATCGAAGCGCGAAGCCGACAGGGCGATGATGTCCGGTTCATTGAACTCCTGTCCGTTCACCTTGAGCATGGTATGAACTGTGTAGGTGTGGCTGAGAACTCCGGTCGAGCCGGCGAAGGCGTGCATGCCGATGGTCACAATCCCATGATAAGTGGAGTTGGGGGATTCGATATAGGGATCGAAGCGCTCATCCCTGAACTCCAGAACTGCCCTTTTGTCCATCTTATCTAACAGGATGTCGGGCTCAGGATTGCCGCTGCCGTGTGCATCGGTAACCACTATCTCCCCCGCTCCCCCTCTGACAAGACCACTGATGGCGGCGTTTATATCCTCGGTCAAGAACTCCCTCGCCTCTTGATACCTTGCCTCGCCGAAGAGAACCTGCTCCGGGGTGCACACATTGGAGATCCCTTCGAAGTCGTAGTAAACAAGGATTTTCGGTCCCTTCCCCTCCTCGGCTACCCTGGTTTCTTTCTGACATGCCGGGAAGAAGAATAGAGGGATAATCAGAAAAATGATGACCAATCTGTTAAGGATAAATCCTCTCCCTTTGCGCATTACCCACCTCCTGCAAAAAGATACTAATACTAACTTCTCCCGAAGGATGAAAAGCTCAATAGAGCTATAATCAGCAGTTTACCTTATTTTTTCTTCTCCGATTTTTTTAGAGCTTCTATCAGCTTCTTGACTTCCGCTGCCTCAGGAGAGTCGGGCTCCAGCTCCAGATATTTCTCAAAGACGCTCACCGCCTCCTCCAGTTTCTCCAGCGACACTAAGGCCAGCCCCAAATCATAATAAACCATGGCAAATTTGGGGTTCAGCTCCACCGTCTTCCGAAAATATTCAATCGCCTTCTCGGGCTGCTGATTGTTGTAATATTGGACTCCTATGTTGAAGTAGGTCTCCGCGGTGGGAGAAAGCTGGACCAATTGCTGGAACATCTCTTCCGCCTTCTCGGGCCGTCCAGTGTCGACATAGACAGAGGACAGATTGATGTAAAGCTGTGGATTATCGGGAAAAAACTCCAGAGCCTTCATCAGATATTTCTCCGCCTGGGGATAATCCTTTTTAGCCAGATAGCAGGTGCCCAGATTAAAATAGGCAGAACCGAAATCGGGCTTCTCCTCTTTTAACTTCAGAAACACCTCAATTGCCTTATCAATCTCATTGTTCTGATAGAGCTCAATCCCTTTTTTGTAAAGCTCTCCACCCTGCTCCTCCACCGTGGCTGGCGAAATGGGTATATCCATATCGTGCTGCACACCGGCGCGGAAGACAAAGGAGAACTCCCGCTTGCGATAGCCCTTCTTCTCTACTACCACCTTGTGGGGACCGGGATTTATTCCTCGCTGAAAAAACTCCCCCTTCTCGTTGGTCTTGAAAGTGATTTTGCGTCCAGTCTGGCTGATGAGGGTGATTTTAACCCCTGCCACAGGCTTCCCCTCGTGGTCGATCACCTTCCCCCTGAACCTGGTATCGGCTCCCCGCAGCAGGGTTCCCTCTGATAGAAGGAAGACCATGGTAAGGAAAAGAAGGAAGGCGATGAAAAATCCTTTCTGTTTTGACAGAGACATCTTTTTCTCTCCTTTATCTATTTATAATAATTACCTTTAATTTGCTCTAATAATTTCTTTATTTCCGGCTGTGAAGGGTCAATCTCCAGAGAGCGCTGAAAAGCCTCCCGAGCTTTGGTGTTGTTTTTCAGGTTTAAATAGAGCATCCCCATGGCATTGTAAATCTCGGCGGAGGTGAACCCCCCCTTAACCACCTCTTCGTAGCGTGAGAGGGCTTCGGCGAAGTGCTCCCTTTTAGCCAGCAAGGTGGCTTCTATGAGGAGAACCTGAGGGTCGTGGGGGAACTTAGCTCTCAGCCCCTTAACCAGCTCCTCCGCCCGGGAGAGCCTATCGAGCACCACCAGGTTCTTTATAAACATCACCTGATAAGAGAGTTCCTCAGGCTTTTTGAGGGCTGCTGTCTCCAGATGGGGCAGGGCTTTCAGGTACTCCCCTTTGAGGAAGTATTGCAGACCAAAAAGATACTCCAGGTGGACCGGGTCCACCCCCCTTTGGGCATTGATGATGAATTTGCCATATTCTATCGGCTGATCCACCAGGGTGCACCTTTTTTGCTCAGCAATAAGTAGCTCTCCTGAGAGATTTACCACCTCCAGAGAGATGGTATGCTCACCAGGGGGGAGAGTCTCGGTCGATATAGAATCGAAGAAAACCATCCTCCTCCCCCCACCCTCTATACCGCTCAAAGGAACCGAGGTGAGAACCTTCTTCTCCCCTCCCTTTTCCACCGATAGCACCAGGGTTACCGGCTCTTCCTCAGGCATCCACCCTTCAGGAGCCAGCAGTTCTGCCGCCACCATCACCCCTCTTCCCCGTCTGAAAGTGGCATCGCCCTGGGGGTAGATGGCATACTCCCCGAAGGTAAAGGGGAGACCCTTCTCCACCATTTCCCTATTGGCTTTCACCGCTTTATAGCCCAGGGCTATATCGCTCAGCAACCATCGGTCAGCCCTCAACTCATCAACGGTGAAGGTATGCTCCACCTTCCCCTGCCCCCTTCCCAGTTTATCAAAGCTCAACAGGTTCAGATTGTATTCTCCGGGAACCAGGTCAGCCCTCCACCGCAGGGATAGGTTGTAATGCTGCTTAGCAGGGTAATCCTCCTTGGAGAGCTCCAGGAAAGCGGTCTCCTCCAGCCGGGCGATAGTCATTCCCTTGCTATCGGAGATGCTCCCCAGAAACTTTACCTTCCCCAACAACTTATCCTCCTCTTCCTTGAGGGTGATCTGCTCAGAGGGTATCTCAATATTAAAATGACACTGATAAAAACCCTCTTCGGTGGGGATGTTTACCTGCTCAAAGGAGAGCGCGAAGATATCAAAGGTATAATCAACCACAACCCCTGTTTCCGGTACAGAGCGAACCTGACTTACGATCGTCTCCTTCAGCCAGGTGGGGTCCCTCAGCTCCTCAACAATCTGGCTGGAAAAACCCGTGCTGTAACCCGGTGCAATGCCGGAATATGCCTGGGTAAACTCCAACCCCAACACATCCCTTATCTGCTCGGGGCTGATAAACTCCCACTGGCGGATGCGCGAGATGAAAATGCGGTTCCTATCGAAAAGGGGGTCAAAGAGGAGATACTCACCCGCTCCAAAGCGGCGATAGAACATAATCCTCATACCAGGAGGCAACCCCGGAGCCGGGCTCTTAAAATAGTGCCATATCTCGTAGGGTAAGACGATGTTAGAGCTGTAAGTATGGTCACGGTCGTCAGGCTTCCCAAGAAGGATGTAAACCCTTCCCATATCGGTCAGGCACCCCTTCCTGGTAGAGCCCACCGCCAGATATCGGTTTGCATACTCCAGCCTCTGGTAGTGCTCATCACGATACTCGTTCTCCCGGGTCAGGGGGTTGGGGTCCCGCTTCTCCCAGAAGCCTTCTATGAAGCGTTCCCGGTTGGTATCGGACTTGAGCCTCAGGAACTCCTCCTCCTCCTGGGGGGTGATAATCCAGCAGACCTCCTCTGTGAGCCATTTTCTGTATTTGGGTGTGAGCTGGGCGTAGCGGTCCTTCTCATCCGCTATCCCACTGGTTGAGCTCCCCCATACCAGACCAGCCAACGCTACTATTAAAAGGCACCGCCACCATCTTTTCATCGTATATCTCTCCTCTTCAATAATTATATCCCCCAGCATAACTAAAGTCAATTATACCAACCTGCAGAGATTCCTTTTAGGAATTGCATTAAATTAAAAAGAAAAAAGGGGTTAGCCCCCTGTTGATGGGGAGCTAACCCCCGGTAGTTATCATCCAGAGATTTAGAACTCGAACCTTACGGAGACCTGTGCTTCCCGGGCAACCCCCAGAACTATGGTTCCGGTGTTAAACTCGGGCGACTCCCACTGGTCTATCCAGCGGCGCGGGCTCCGGTTGTCGGCGTTGAACAGGTTGAAGACTTCGAAGAAGAGCCTCACATTGTATCTATCGGCAAAGCTGAAGCTCTTGGTCAGGCGGATATCAACATTCTTGAAGTCAGCCCCTCTCCCTTGACCAGCTTTGTGGTCCTTCATGGTATCGCTTTCGAATCCATCGCCATCCATATCGCCACCTTCATAGCTGTAAATGCTGAAGGCGAAGGGGGAGCCGTAGCCTAAGTTGAGCCCGAGGTTGAAGTCGTAGGGGAGGATAAACATGGCACCGATATTAAACACATGGGTGCGGGAGCCGAAGATTGGTCCGTAGTTGGCGTTCTCCCAGTCGGAATAGGTCAAATCGTATAAGAGTGTGGAAAGCTCCCTGTCCCTGAATCCTTCATTGGACGACAGGGTGTAGGAAGCCTGCATCATCATGTTGTGCCCGAAGCGCTTGCGAGCCGCTACCTCCAGAGCTTGATACCGATTGCGACCTAAGTTCCCAGCTACCCGGCACTTGTAATACAGTCCCATCTCCTCCCAGCTCTGCCCGGTCCAGGGGAGAGGTATATCCCCGTGCCTGTAGAAGATCATAGGGTTGTCGGAGCGCTGATAGACATAGTCAACATCCAGGGCTACGTCGTAAGGCAACTCCTTGGAGAAGCCGATGCTGGCCGTCTGGAACATTGGTATCTCGACATCGGGAGCGATGCAATAGATGTAGTAGATATCCTGCGGGGTAGGAGGACCCACAGGGACAGTGATGTACTGGCTCCAGTCGACCTGCCCTGCCATTATATCAGCTTGACCCCATTGCGGATAATCAATGGTTCCAGAGGGGAGCCCTCCTTCCACATCGAGGGGGTCGAGCCACAGCAGGAGATTGTTGACCACCTGCTGGTAGAACATCCCCCAACCACCGCGAATCACGAATGAGCTGTCGCCATAGATATCGTAGGCGAACCCGAGCCTGGGGGCGAAGTTGTTCTTATCCGAGTCGGGCTTACCCAACACATCATCACTGGCAAAGTGGCGCCGCTCACCGAGGATACCATTCTCCCAATCCCAGCGCAGACCTAAGTTCAGGGTGAGCTTATCGGTCAGGCGCAAGTCGTCCTGCGCATACCAGGAGTAGAGGGTGTAGAGGTCGCCATCACCGGGAGCCGGTGCCAGACCCCATCCGTAGGTGATGGAGGCGTAGTCAGGGTACATGCCCGCCAGATAATCATCGGTGTCATACCAGGTGAGGGAATAGCGGGGACCCATGTCCCTGTCGGAGCCGAGGAAGCCTTTGATCAGCACATTCTGATACTCAAACCCGACCTTCCAGTCGTGCTCGCCGCCCCAGCCGGTCATGTGGTAGGACTGGTCATAGCGGAGGTGGTGCTTAATCTGGTCGGTCCTCTGGGGAAGGTTATTGTTCCTGCCGGTATTCAGCTCAGGGGTGTTGATACCAACGGTTATAGTCTCATCATAATCGATCTTGTTCACGAAGGTGCTGTACTGGTAGAGGACTTCCCCCAGAGTATTGGGGTTGAAGATTATGGTATCCTTAGCAAGCATGCTGTGGTATATGTTTTCCTCCGGTCCGCCACGCTCTACGGTATATGTCCCTCCCACCTGGGAGTTCTCCTTGGCGTCCTTCTGGTACCCGTAGCGTCCTGTCAGGAAGTGTTGCTCGGTGGGCTGGGCGGTGAACTTACCAACTACCAGGTTCTGGCTGAAGGAGTTATCGAAGTTCCCACCCCATATATCATTCAGCTCCGGATAGCCAGCGATTAACACCGGAATGGTCTTGGGCTGCTTGGTGTAATCGATGTTGCCGAAGAAGAAAGCCTTATTCCTCACAATGGGACCACCGAGCACCCCTCCGTAGATGTGCTGAACTCTCATCTCTTTCTCAGCTCCGGCTTCCTCGGATATGGCACTGATGCTGGTGAAGCTATCGGGGCGATGAAGGGTGTAGAACCCCCCATGCAACTCATTGGTGCCGCTCTTGGTGATGACATTGATTACCCCGCCAACCGTATGGCCATATTCTGCCTTGAACCTGGTGGTAATGACCTCGAACTCCTGGATGGAATCCTGGGGGAAGAACTGTAAGAACGAGCCCACTACATCGTCGTTATTGTCACCTCCGTCAATCATCACATTGTTCTCTCGACCGCTGGATGCTCCAAAGGAGACACCGGACATATCCCCGTCTCTCTCCTTGGTGGGGTCGAAGGTGGTCTGCACCCCGGTGCCAGGAGCCAGCAAGGCTAAGTTGACGAAGTTGCGACCCAGCAGGGGAAGGTTCTCAATCATCTGCTGAGGAATATCGGTGGAGATGTCCGACTGGGTACCTTCAATCAGCGGCGTCTCACCGGTTACCGTGATCACCTCTCTGACCGCGGCTATCCTGAGGGTGATGTTGAGGGTAGCCGTGGCACCTATGGTAAGCTTCAGCCCTGTCAGGGTGATGGTCTCAAAACCCTCCAGTTCAGCCGTGAGCTCGTAGTTTCCCGGAGGAACCGCTCGGATGCTGTACAGACCCCGCTCAGAGGTGAAAGTGGTCCTTACCATCCCAGTATCAACATTCCTCACGGTGATGGTAACCCCGGGAAGCAAGGCACCTGTCTCATCAGCCAGCTGCCCCACTACATCGGCTGTCTGCCCGAAAGCCAGGACAGAGGCAAACAAAATGAACAACGAAGCAAAACAGATAAGCTTTTTCATCTCTTCTCCTTAATTTAAGCAAAGTTCCATTTGCCAAAAAACCTGCATATTATTTTTGCCTATTCACCCCCTTTCTTTAAAACAATTCAACTTTCAGATATAATCAGCAAAATATATGCCATAAAAATAATTTAGACTACTATCCCCCTATTCATTTGAAAAATAAAGTAATCCTCTCTTTTCCCTTCTCATGAACCTTCGGAGCCCCCATATTTATATACATTTATGTGGATTATAATTCAAAAAAATGCATCATATGTCGCCCCTTGAGGGGTTAATAAAGCAATATTAATAGCGTCCTGCAGTGTTTTTATTAGATATCCATGCCGCAATTTAAGCAAAAGCGAGAGGGAAGGGAAAAATTTTTGACAATGGCGAGAAAATCGGTTATCCTAAGGTCAAACTGAGGGGTGATTTTACACCCTCAGGGGCAGGGAGTTCATCTCTTTGAGGTAACCTCGGAAGGAAGCGATGAGGTTTATCGCCGATTTTCATCTCCATTCCCGCTACAGCCGGGCAACCAGCAGTGATATGGTGGTGGAGACTATTGACCGCTGGGCGAGATTAAAGGGGATAAAGGTTCTGAGCACGGGGGATTTCACCCATCCGGGCTATTTTGCCGAGCTGAAATCAAAGCTCCAATCTTCGGGCAACGGGCTTTTCAGCCTGAAGGGGGATGATGGTTATGCCTCCTTTATACTTACCACCGAGGTAAGCAATATCTTCCACCAGGGCGGGAAACTGCGAAAAATCCACACCCTCATCTTCGCCCCCAGCTTTGAGCTGGTGGAGGCTCTCAACCGCCAGCTCGATGAGCTCGGCAAGCTGGAGGTAGATGGCAGACCGACCTTCAGCTTTCCGGTGAGGGAGCTGGTGAGGATGATTGCCGATATCTCCGACCAGTTCCTAATAGTCCCCGCCCATGCCTGGACTCCCTGGTTTTCCCTCTTCGGGGCTAACTCCGGATTTGACTCCATGGAGGAGTGTTTTGGGGATGAGCTGAAACACATATACGCCATTGAGACCGGTCTCTCCTCCGACCCTCAGATGAACTGGAGGCTCTCTGCCCTGGACGGGGTTTGTCTGATTTCCAATTCCGATGCCCATTCTCCCAGCAAGATAGGGCGAGAAGCCAATGTCTTTGATATCTCTTTAGACTACTTTGAGATTATCAACGCTATAAAGGAGCAGGACAGGGACAGGTTTCTCCACACCATTGAATTCTTCCCTCAGGAGGGCAAGTATCATTATGATGGGCACCGCAATTGTGATGTTCTCTGCTCCCCTGCGGAGAGCCTCAGCCAGCAGAACAGGTGCCCCGTGTGCGGGAGGAGACTCACGGTAGGGGTGATGCATCGGGTGGAGACCCTGGCCGACCGCCCCGAAGGCTATCAGCCACCCCATGCCATCCCTGCCCGCCATATGGTCCCCTTAGCCGAGATAATAGCCGAGTCTCTCAACCAGGGAGTAAATACCCGTGCAGTCGATGCGGAGTATCACCGCTTGGTGGAGCATTTTGGCAGCGAGTTCCGCATCCTTTTAGACCTGCCCCAAGAGGAGCTGGTAACATTCGCTCCTCCCAAAATAGTGGAGGGGATAATGAGGATGCGTCAGGGGAGGCTGAATATCCGCCCCGGATACGATGGGGTCTTCGGGAAGATAAGTATTTTCAGCGCAGAGGAAAAAGAAGAAGCACCCCCTGCCGAGCAGATAGACCTTTTCTGAGGTGAGTATTATCTCTGCAGGGCGCTGTGATATAATTTTTTCTAAGAAGATGAAGTCTAAACAGTGATGGACTACGAAGCGGTTATCGGTTTAGAGATTCACGCCCAGCTGCTCACTGCGTCGAAGCTCTTCTGCGGCTGCAGCACCAGATTTGGTGACCCGCCTAATCATAACACGTGCCCCATTTGTCTGGGAATGCCGGGAGTATTGCCGGTGCTAAACAGAAAGGCGGTGGAGTTTGCCCTGCGAATGGCGGTAGCCCTCCACTGTCGAACAAACCCTTTCTGCCGCTTTGCCCGCAAGAACTACTTCTATCCCGACCTCCCCAAGGGGTATCAGATATCTCAGTATGAGCTCCCGTTGGCGGAAGGGGGCTACATAGATATAGAGGTCGACCAGACCAAAAAGAGGATTGGCATAACCCGCGTTCATCTGGAAGAGGATGCCGGGAAGCTCCTCCACGAAGGTCTTACGGAATCGGACAGTAAGAGCTACATCGATTTCAACCGATGCGGGATACCCCTCATTGAGATAGTCTCCGAACCGGAGATAAGAACTTCCGAGGAAGCCTATGAATATCTGACCCAGCTCAAGACTATCCTCCAGTATCTGGAGATTTGCAGCGGAAATATGGAGGAGGGGAGTCTCCGCTGCGATGCCAATATCTCCATTCGCCCCGCAGGCTCCTCTGAGTTTATGACCAAAACCGAGCTCAAGAATATGAACACCTTCAGGGGCGTTCAGCGGGCGCTGGACTACGAGATAAAGCGGCAGGCAGAGGTGGTGGAGAAGGGGGGAGCCATAGAGCGGGAGACCAGACTGTGGGATGCCAGCCAGCAGGTTACCATCCCCATGCGGGGAAAAGAGGAGGAGCACGATTATCGCTACTTCCCCGAGCCCGACCTGGTTCCCCTGGTCACAGATGAGAGCTGGGTGGAGGAGGTTGCCCACACCCTGCCCGAGCTTCCCACGGCGAAAAGGGACCGCTTCATCAGAGAGTATGAGATACCAAAATACGATGCGGAAATCCTGACCCAGAGTTCCCCATTGGCAGACTATTATGAGCAGTGTGTGGGATACTGCCACAACTCCAAAGCCGCCAGCAACTGGATTATGGTGGAGATACTGCGGAAGCTGAAGGAAGATAACATTGACATTGAGCAATGCCCCCTCTCTCCCAGAGCGTTAGCAGAGCTTATTTCCCTCATCGACAAAGGGACCATCAGCGGTAAGATAGCCAAAGAGGTCTTTGAAGACATGTACCAGTCTCAAAGAAGCGCCTCCGAGATTGTCCAGGAGAAGGGGCTGGTTCAGATTACCGACCAGGAGGAGATTCGCCGCGTGGTCAGCCAGGTGGTAGAGAGCAACCCCAAGCAGCTTGAGCAGTATCGCAGGGGGCAGACCAGGGTCTTCGGCTTTTTTATGGGTCAGGTAATGAAAGCTACCCAGGGGAAAGCCAATCCTCAGCTGGTGAACAAAATCTTGAAGGAGATACTGGACAGCAGCTGAGGCTGCACAGAATGGGTCAGGCGGCTTTCCACCACCTTCATACCGATGAGAACAAAATTAGTCATCCTGATTCTCGCTTTGCTCTCCTCCGTCTGCTTCCTTGAAGGACAAACCCTGGAGGTTAAGCAGAGCGAGCACTTCTCCATCTTCTATCCACCGCGACACCGCTACTCCGTGGAGCTTCTCCAAAGCGAAGTAGAGAGGAACCTGAAGAGGGTGGCGGCCGACATCGGTATCGACCCTGCTGTGCTCACTCCAAAAATCAGCGTCTATCTTCTCACTCGCCGAGAGGACTTCGCTCTGGTGGAGAAGGGCTACAGCCTGTCGCCGGACTGGTCGGCAGGATTTGTAGACATCTACAACAATGTGATCGTCATAAAGAGCGCCTCGCTGGAGACCCCCTCTGCCAAGGGGGTGGTGACCATCTTCTGCCACGAGTTGACTCATCTCCTTCTTAGGGCTTATCTTGAAGAACATTACTCTGCTTTGCCCTACTGGTTTCATGAGGGAATAGCTATGCGGGAGGCGAAAGAATGGCGGCTATCTGATGCCTTCTACCTGGTCAGGAAAGGGATGCTGGGCTCCATCATACCGCTGGAGAGATTAACCACCTCCTTCCCCAGGGAGAAAGGGGAGGTGCACCTGGCTTATCTGGAATCGCTGAATTTTATCATCCATCTTGAGGAGCGATTTGGCGAGGAGTTCATTCCCCGATTATTAACAAAGATAAGAGAGGGGGGAATTTTTGAGCTCAGCTTCTTCGCCCTCACCAGAGAGCACTGGCAGAAGGTAGAGGGGGAGTGGCGTCAGGCTCTGGAGCACCACTACCGATGGATCCCCTGGATCACCAGCACCTCTACCATCTGGACGATAGCGGTTATCCTGTTTATCATGGGCTATATTAAGAAAAGGAGGAGACAAAGGGAAGTAATAAAAAGGTGGGAAGAAGAAGATTTTTAATTGAAAAATAGGAATAATTGAAATAAAATGAAGGGCATTTTTATTATATGCCATCAACCTGACCATCTGAGAGATAAAGAGGAATATGAAGCTATCCCGAAAAAAGATAGAGGAACTTAAGGAGACAGCCCGCATCTGCCGCCGTGACATCCTCCGCATGACTACCTTAGCCGCTTCGGGGCATCCGGGTGGTTCCCTCTCCTGCATTGACATCCTGGTCACCCTCTTCTTCGCCAGGATGCGCCATAACCCTCGCCAGCCGAAGTGGGAGGGCAGAGACCGTTTCTTCCTCTCCAAAGGGCACAGCTGCCCCGCCCTCTATGCCGTCCTCAGCCGGGCAGGTTACTTCCCGGTGGAGGAGCTCGATACCCTGCGAAAGCTGAACTCCATTCTTCAGGGGCATCCCGACATGCTCTATACCCCGGGGGTGGAGGTCTCCTCAGGCTCCCTGGGGCAGGGGCTTTCCATTGGCAACGGAGTAGCCCTGGCAGCCAAGTTGGACCGAAGGGATATCAAGGTCTATGTGATGATGGGGGATGGGGAGTGTCAGGAGGGGATGGTATGGGAGGCGGCGATGACCTCCGCCCAGCACAAGCTGGATAACCTCTGCGCTTTTGTCGATTATAACCGACTGCAAATTGATGGCTGGATAGATGACATAAAATCGCTGGAGCCACTCCAGCTCAAATGGGAGTCTTTCGGATGGAAAGCCCTCATTATTGATGGGCACTCTATTGAAGAAATCTGGGAGGGACTGATGGAGGCGGACAGAACCAAGGGCAAACCGACCGTCTGCATTGCCCGCACTGTGAAGGGAAAAGGGGTCTCCTTTATGGAGAACCAGGCCAAATACCATGGGATGGCCTTAACCCCCGAGGAGCTAAGCAAGGCTCTGCAGGAGCTGGAATGACCCCCATGACCAGGGAGAACCCAACTTCTGGAAGGGAATGAATTATGGAGATGCTGGGAACAAGAGATGTCTACGGGAAGACCTTGGTGGAGCTCGGTCGAGAGAATGAGAATATTGTGGTACTGGATGCCGACCTGGCCAGCTCCACCCGAACGAGCTACTTCGCTAAGGAGTTCCCTCACCGCTTCTTCAATATGGGTGTGTCAGAGCAGGACCTCATTGGCACAGCGGCGGGATTAGCCCTGGCGGGGAAGCTCCCTTTTGTATCCTCTTTCGCCATCTTCCTGGCGGGGAAGGGGTGGGAGCCGATACGCCAGTCCATCTGTATCCCCAATCTGGATGTTAAGCTGGTGGCTACCCATGGGGGAATCACCGTGGGAGAGGACGGTGCCTCCCATCACAGCACTGAGGACTTTGCCCTTATGCGAGTGCTTCCAAATATGACGGTCATCTGCCCTGCCGATGGGGTGGAGACGGAGAAGGCGATCCGGGAGATTGTGAAGCACCGAGGACCAACCTATGTGCGATTAGCCAGACCCAAATTTCCTGTTGTCTTAGACCATACTTACCAATTTCAACTGGGGCGCTCCTTCACCCTGCGGGAGGGAAAAGATTTAACCATGATAGCCACCGGTATTATGGTCTATAATTGCTTGCGCGCTGCCGAAGAGCTGGACAAGGAGGGGATATCAGCTGCGGTGGTCAATATGTCAACCCTCAAACCGATAGATGTCCCCGCCATTGCCAGAGCAGCCCGCCAGACAGGGGCTATCCTCACCGCCGAGGAGCATTCGGTCATCGGGGGATTGGGGAGTGCGGTGGCAGAGGTGGTAAGCCAGAACTGCCCGGTTCCTATGAAGATAATCGGGGTGGACGACCTCTTTGGAGTGTCAGGAAATGCGGATAAGTTAATGGAGCATTTCCGGCTGACCTACCCTTATATAGTCGAAGGTGCCCGTCAATTGCTTGGAATGAAATAGCTCTCCTCAGCATCGGGGAATGGCTCAGTGCTCTCTTATCACTCCTGCCTGAAGAGTTGACGGAAAAATACCAAGGAAGGGGGCTCTTTCCCCAGATGGAAAAGAATCAATCTCCAGGTGAGAAGCCCAATCTCCTTCTCGGAGTCCACCATCTCTTTCCCGTTCTTGAAATCCAACAGGTTCTTCCTCAGAATAGAGGAGATGGTCCTTATAGCGCGTGGGGATAGACTTTCCCCCTTTTGAGGTAAACGATGGGAACAGGTGGGACAGAGGAATCCTCCCCCGGGGAGGACGGAAACGCTTGCATTCCTGGCGAACCTTCTGCCACATCGGCTGCAGCTCCTTAGCGAAGGGAATAGACCGTTGAGCTTGAGCAACCAGATCTCAAAATAGCGAGCAATAATAAGGGGCTTTATCTGAGACTCAACTCCCTTTAACCCGGCAAGAAGCAGCCTGAAGAGGTTTTCGTTGGGGTCCCTCTCCTGAGAGAACCCGTCCACCAAATCGGCAAGGTATGCCAACAGGCTGGCAGTTACTATCTCCCGCTGAAATGTATAGTAAGAACGGATTATGTCGCAGCTATCTATTTGAACCAGCTCCTGGGGTCTTTTCTCAAAGAATATCAGGTTCACATAGGTGAAGGGTTCCAGCCCACCACCGAAGGGGTTCTTCAGCAACCGAGCGCCTCTCGCCACCCCCCGGAGCTTCCCGAACTTCCTGGTGAAAAAGACTACAATCTTATCGCTCTCACCGAGCTTAAAGCTCTTGAGAATAAGGGTTTGGCTCTGCTGCAAGGGCATATAGTCCTCCCCTGGGTTTCAGAGAGAGAAAATAGTTATGATTGCCGGTCAGGAATCTGATCTGAGATAGGTGCTTCTCGCACCCCTTACTATTGCCATCTTAGGGGGTGGTATTATTGATAAATTGGATAAGCTTCCACCCCTTGAAAAGGTTCACCCGATGAAGTTCCTTCACCTCCAGCTTCAGCCCCTCCAAGAGTTCCTCCATGGTAAGCCCGTTGCGAAAGCCCAACCTCTGGCATAAGGGAGAGAAGAGAAGCTCAAGCCGGGCAAGTAACCTGTTGTCGCTGCAAAAGTGATTTAAGATAATAATCTTCCCGCCGGGCTTACAAACCTTCTTCATAGCGCGGACAACCCCCACCAGGTCGGGGGCAACGCTCATCACATAAGCGGCGATAACCCCATCAAATTTCCGTCCATCGAAGTTCATCCGAGCGGCATCCATCAACTGCAGAGTGACATTTGATAGCCGAAGGCTCTTTATCCTCTCCTCGGCAATCTGGAGCATAGGATGGGAGATGTCGATCCCCATCACATCACAACAGGAAGGGTAATAGCGAAGGGACAACCCGGTTCCGATGCCGACCTCCAGTATTCGGTCTCCCTCTTTTATTTCCAGCAGCTCGATTGCCTTCTGCCGCCCTTCCTTAAATATGCTGCCAAAGATAAAGTCATAATAACGAGCACACCGAGAATAGGCACGCTTAACCATCTCCTCATCCATAGCACACCTCCCTCAGAGTTTATTGTGGCCGGTAATCGCAAGACTGCTTCTCTTTATAAAAAATAGCGGGACCCTCCCTTCTTTTTTCTCATCTCACCTTCGGCTTCAAAACCTCCCGCAGCTGTCTGAGGGCAAACCTGTGGTTCTCCTCATCAAGAGCGGCAACCTGCTCTTCGGAGACCGAAATCCTGTATCCCCTCATATATGCATCGGCTCCCGTATAGAGGATGCAGATATTGGTTACTACCCCGGTAAGGATTAGCTCGTCAACCCCCAGCCTTCTCAGAAGGCTATCCAGCTCGGTCTCAAAGAATCCCGAATAAGAGGTTTTGGCGATAATGTGGTCGCCCGGCTGTGGCTTCAGCTCGGAGACCAGCTCCGCCCCTTCAGTCCCCTTGACCGCATGAGGGGGCCAGACCTGAAATTCGGGGTCGTCGGCTTGGTGCTGGTCGCATAGATAAATTATGGGGATTCCTTTCCTTCTCGCCTTATTGAGTTCGCTCTTGATGCTGGCTATTATGTTTCGCGCTGCTGGAATCTCAAGGGGTGACCCTGGGAGGACAAAGTCGTTCAGCATATCAATTATTAATAAAGCTCTTTTCCCTATTTTCGCTACTCCCTTCAAGAGAAATTCCTCTTATTTTACAACTCCTTTCCATACTGTCCAAAGTAGATAAAAATATCACAAGCTCTGAAGAATGTCAAAGAAAAATAAGAGGCAGTGGCTTCCCCGCGGCTCAAAGGGGTCAATCTTTGTGTTTGAGCTGATAAAACTCCTCGGTGAGGGTGATGATGTCCTGGCTATCTTGCAATCCCTCTACCAGATGCTCAGGGATGGCGCCTATCCCATTGAAAGCCCCGCTCATGGCCCCCTGGATGGCACCGGTGGTATCGGTATCGCCACCCACATTTATCACCTTTACCACATTGGAGAGGAAACTGTGCGGGGAGCGAAGGAAGTAATAGAGGCAAATCAACACCGTGGGTATGACATAAGGGGTAATCCCGCCGCCCCATCCCCACGGTCCTATCTCCGGCTCGCCGGAATGGGTAATCTCCCTCACCGCCTCCCCTTCGTCAATCTTCAGCCATCGCGGGAGCTGGCTTATAGCCCGGGCAAAGCCGGAATGAACCTGCGAGGCAGCCGAAGCTAACAGGTCTATCAGCTCCTCTCCATCTATAGCATCGTGATTGAGTCCATAGGCTACCGTGGTGGCGACCGCTATCGCCCCGGCTATTGACCTCTCATCTTTGTGGGTGATGATACTGGCGGTAGTGGCATCGGAGACGATGCGGTCGGGATGGTCGTGATTCCACAGACCGATGGGGCTGGCTCGCATGGCAGTGCCGTTGCCTGCTCGCCCCCGAGGGGTCCCCGCCTCCTCCCAGGAGACCTTTCCCGAAATGAGGTTGAACACCGCTTCGGTGCAGCTTCCTCCCGCACCTATGATCTCACCCTTCTGCCATAAGGGGACAAACTCATCGGCAATCGTTCTCCCATCCACTTTTCCTTCCTTCAGAATAGCCCGCATGATAGCCAGGGTCATCTGGGTATCGTCGGTGTATTGACCCGGAGGATAAGGATAGAAGCCCCGGTAATAGAACCTCCCTCCCTCACCGGGAAGAAGCTGACCGGGTGGAGAGCCTTCCAGAGGTGCCCCCAGAGCGTCCCCCACCCCAGTCCCTACGATGCAGCCTAAAAACTTTTCCTTTATGGAAGTTGTCATCTCTTAATCTCCTGATTCATTTAAAGGGCTATTACGGCAGTGGTGTAGAGGTGGTGGATCCCAATTTGGAGAGCCGGTCGAAAACCCTGCTTATGTGGGTTCCCCTCCAGTAAATCCTGTCGCAGCGGGTGCAGTAGGCGAAGCTTCTCTGGGTTTTATAGACATAGGGTGGGACCCTCCCCTTAACCTTCCCCTTGGATAGAGTCTTAAGAGGGGTGTTGCACAGCAGGCACCTTCTCAGTATACGCCGGCTGGGAGGCTTGAGCTTAAATTCATCTATCACCTGCTTCAACTGCTCCAACACCTGGTCGCTCTCAATAAGGAGGCAGCGGCGAGCGAGTTTCCTTTTGATAAGATGGGTATCTCGGGTGAGAATGACCCTCCCTTCCTGAAGGGCACGGTAAACCAGCTCCTCATCGTTGATATCCGAATAGTAAGCGGTATCGTATCCGAGAATTCTCAGCCACTTGGCCAGTCTACCCAGCATGCAATCTGCCAGAAAGATGATAGCAGCCATAGCTTAAAACCACAATATAAGGCGCCGGGAGGAGAAGCCACGATATAGCCCTTCCTTGCGAGCCAAATCTATGGCAGCCTGGAACTCCTCGCCGGTGATGGAGCGGTTCACCGGAGGGTAGCTATCCGCCTTGAATAAGGGGCGATACTGGTCCATTATGTTCACATAGCTGTGAGGGGATAGCTCATGAGCGATAAAGCGGACTATGTCGGCGGTGCCCGCCAGGTTGTTAGGGAGAACCAGATGGCGAATCAACAGCCCCCGCTGGGCAATCCCCTGGGAATCTATCTGGAGGTCGCCTACCTGCCGGTGCATCTCCTTTAGCGCCTCTTTGGCCACCTGGGGATAACGGTTGATTCCCGAGAGCTTGAAAGCTTTCTCCTCGTCCGAGTATTTGAAATCGGGCATATAGATATCGACCACCCCCTCCAGCAGCTTCAGCACCTCCATTGGCTCGTATCCCCCACAGTTGTAAACAATAGGGATATGCAGCCCTTCCTGCCGGGCATAGTAGAGGGCTTCCAGTATCTGGGGAGTCTGAGGGGTGGGGGTTACCAGGTTGATATTATGGCAACCTCTTTGCTGCAGGTGCAGCATAATGGTGGCTAAATTTTCCGGGGAGACCTCCTCGCCGTGGCGGTAGTGGCTGATGTCGTAGTTCTGGCAGAACATACAGTCAAGGTTGCAGCTGGTGAAAAATATGGTCCCCGAGCCGCGCCTCCCTACCAGAGGTGGCTCTTCGCCGAAGTGCGGTCCGGAGCTGGAAATTACCAGGCTGCTGCTTAGTTGACAGTAGCCCTTCTCCCCCTGGAGGCGGTTGACTCCGCACTGACGGGGGCATACCCTGCACTCCTCCAGCAGGCGATGGGCGCTCTGATACCTCTTTTTCAGCTCCTCCAGAGTGATGTTCATTCTCTTTTTTAACAGGTCAGGTGAAGGGCAGCGACGGTCTTCTTGTCGCCATGAAGGCGGTTGTAAGTCTGACAGGCGTCAGCGGTTCGCTGCACTATCAGCTCGATGGGGCTTTCTCGGAAAAATCTCTCTGTCTCCGGGGCTATCTTCATCAGCCCGCTGTCCCCGGTGCCGACGATGAGGAGTTCCGGGCTGAAATCTATCACCGCCTGGAGGTCTTCCAGTTGAAGCAGATGCCCCTGCAGCCGCCACCAATGGCTGTCTAACCGGTGGGGGTAAATAATCACATCCGAAGTGTATCTCTCACCGTTGATTACTATATTTCCAAATGAGTAAGAGTCGATCACCACTTTGTCTCCTCTTATAAAGCCGATACGGTCATTCTACCAGCTTGCGGAACTCCTCCTCGGTTATTACCTTGACCCCCAGCTCCTTGGCCTTGTCGAGCTTGGAGCCCGGGGTTTCTCCTACCACCACAAAGTCGGTCTTTTTGCTGACACTGGAAGAGGCACGCCCGCCCAGGCTCTCCACCAGCCTTTCCGCCTCGTCGCGGGCGAAATGCTGCAGCCCCCCGGTGAAGACAAAGGACTTGCCAGCAATCCTGCTTGGCGCAGTTACTTTTCTGACTTCCTCCTTCATTTTGACCCCGGCTGCCCGAAGCCGTTCGATGACCCTGAGGTTATTCTTCTCCTTGAAAAAGCTGACAATGCTGGCTGCTACCTGGGGACCTATCTCGGGGATGTTCATCAGCTCCTCTTCGTTTGCCTTGCTCAGCCTCTCTATTGAGGGATAATGCTCAGCGAGAACCTGAGCCAGATGCTCGCCCACATGCCTGATTCCCAGGGCATAGATGAGCCTCGCCAACCCGCTCTCTTTGCTCTGGTTGATGGCATCAATGATGTTCTGCCCCGATTTCTCTGCCATTCTCTCCATAGCTACCAGCTGTTCCAGGCGCAGGCTATAGAGCTCAGCCGGGTCTTTCACCAGTCCCTTCTCCACCAGCTGGGCAACTATCTTGTCCCCCAGCCCATCGATATCCATTGCTCTTTTGGAGGCGAAGTGCTTGATCAATTCCTTCAGCTTTGCCGAGCAGGTAAGCCCGATGCAGCGATGTACTGCCTCCCCCTCAAGCCGAATTACCTTTGCCTTGCATACCGGGCACCGGTCGGGGAAATGGAACTCCTTCTGTGTGCCATTCCTTTGACTGGTGATGACCTTTACCACCTCGGGAATTACATCGCCCGCTCGCTCCACGATGACCGTGTCCCCTACGCGAACATCCTTTCGGCGGAGCTCATCCTCATTATGGAGAGTAGCTCGGCTGATGGTGACCCCTGATAGGCTGACTGGCTCCAGGATAGCCACCGGGGTCAATGCCCCGGTGCGTCCCACCTGCAGGACAATACCCATTACCCTGGTGCTTTCTTGCCGCGGCTTAAACTTGCAGGCTAACGCCCACCGGGGGCTTCTGGCGATGGTTCCCAGCTTCTCCTGGAGACCGAGGTGGTTGACCTTCAACACCACCCCATCGATCTCATAGGGAAAGGTATCCCGCTTCTCTTCCATCTCCTGATAGAAATCTATGGCTTCCTCTATGTGGTGACAGAGGCGTCGGTGGGGATTGGTCTTCAGCCCCCATCGGTGGAGGGAGTGGAGTATCTCCCAATGACTGGCAAAGGTAACCCCTCGCACCTCACCTATCCCATAGAAGAAGATGTCGAGGGGGCGGGTGGCGGTTATTCTGGAGTCGAGCTGACGAAGGGACCCCGCAGCGGCGTTTCGGGGATTGGCGAAGGGGGACTCCCCCGCTCTCTCCCTCTCGGTGTTGAGCTTCTTGAAATCGGCATTATGCATAATGACCTCGCCCCGAACCTCCAGCCGCTCTGGTGGGGGTAGGTCGTCACCCCGGTGAAGGATGAGGGGTATGGCTCTGATAGTGCGGAGGTTCTGGGTGATGTTCTCCCCCACGAAGCCATCTCCTCTGGTGGAACCGATCAGCAAGTTGCGGCTCTCGAAAACAAGTTCCACTGCCACCCCATCGAACTTCAACTCAGCTACATATTCTATATCCTGTGCAGTGTTCAGAAACCTCTTCAGCCTTTTATCAAAAGCCCTCATCTCATCCTGATTAAGGGCGTTAGAGAGACTGAGCATGGGTATGGTATGCGCTGCGGTCTCAAACTCATCAAGGGGCTCCGCCCCCACCCGCTGAGTGGGGGAGTCGGGGGCTATCAGCTCCGGGTGAGCCCGCTCCAGCTCCTCCAGCCGCCGCATCAGGCGGTCATACTCGGCATCGGTCACCTCCGGGTCGTTGAGGATATAATATCGGTAGTTATGGTGACGGATAGCCTGGCGAAGCTTCTCTATTCTTTCGATTAGCTTCCTGTCTTTCATAAGGGCTTATACCTCTGAGTGGTAAGCCTCTGATAAAGTCAGAGTTCGTAGTGGCTCAATTGCCCCAAAACATATCCTCTCAGCTCCTGAGGGGAGGGAAGGGGATAGACCACTTCCCCTCTTTCAACGAGGGATATGGTCAAATTCTCAAACTTCCCGCCGCAGGGGCAGTCCCCTTCAGGCTCGCTCTCGGGAAGAACGCGATAGGTAAAGCACTGCGGACACCGCACCAGCTTTTTTCGCCCCGACTCCTTCCCCCGCTTGGCGATGGGCTCCCCTTCAATCTCTACGATATCCAGAGAGAAGTTGACCACCGGGGCGTTGGAGATGAAGGTCCCCACCCCATAGCCGTCGACCAGAGGATTAAGCTCGAGAATGGATTGCTCATCTACCCCTCCGCTGACGAAGAGTTTGACATCGTTATACCCCCTGAGGTCCAGTTCCCAACGGACCTCCTGGAGGATTTCCAAGAAGTTACCGCGTCGGCTGGAAGGGGTATCAAACCGGAGGCCATACAGCTCCTTTCCCAGAGACTCGGCGACCCTGAGGCTCTCGAATTTCTCGTCGTTGAAGGTATCGATAAGGGATATTCTTTTTATATCTTTGTCGATGACTTCGTGGAAGGCTGTGGTAGCTTCTACGGCGTCCCCCATCACCAGGATCAGGGCATGTGGCATGGTCCCCTGGGGTTGCTCGCCGAGCATTTGGGCACTGAGAGCCTCGGAGACTGCATCGCATCCCCCGATAAAAGCACTCCTCTCGATCAAGGGGGAGATGGTGGGGTGCATTCGCCGGGCGCCGAAGCTGAAAAGGAATCGGTCGCCAGCCGCCTTGCGGCAGCGGGCGGCAGCGGTGGTTATTCCACTCGATTGACAAAGCAAACCTAAGAGAGCGGTCTCATAGAGGCAAAAATCGATATAATTGCCTTCAATTGATAATACGGGCTGGCGGGATGAGAAGAAGGTTCCCTCCTTCAAGCCCTTTATGACCAGAGGAAATCCCTTGAAGAGACGGACCACCTCCTCCACTCCCCCCAACACACCCCACGACCAATTATGGGGAAAATTCTTGGCGAAAACCTCTGCCACCACCCGCTTGTTCACCCCTTTAGCCTTCAAAATCTGAAGGGTCCGCTGGAAATAGCAGTCGGTAAGCTCTCCCCCCTTTATCTGCTGAAAACTGGCGGTAAAAAAACCTTCGGAATCTTTATCTTTCAAGCTATCCTCCCTTTAGAAATCTCCACCATAGAAAACTTCTCTCTGCATACCTTTCCAATTCTCTCGCAAGCTAAAAAACCAATTAAGTTGGGATAATTATAGCAAAAACATCCCCCCTTTTTCAAGATTCTCAGGGATAATGGTATGTATTCAGAGGAAGAGCTGAGCGGCGAGGCGATGGTAATCCTGCCTTAGCTGGTTCATGTTCTCACCCCGGTAGTGAGGATGAATGCGGTTGGTCAGCAAGATGTAGATGGCTTGGGCGTGGTGGTCCAGCCAGAGGCTGGTGCCGGTAAAGCCGGTATGACCGATGGAAGATGGGTGAAGATGGTGACCAGCGCTGCAGCCGGTGGTAGAAGCTAATTGCCAGCCGATGGTCCGGTCTTCATCCAGCCCGGCAGTGAAATTTTTGAAGAAAAGTTCCCTGAAGGGCGGCGAGAAGAACTCACTTTGGGGGAGGAACTGGGTTGCCAGGCGGAGGAGGTCGTCAGCCGAGGAGAAGAGCCCCGCATTGCCACTCACCCCTCCCAGGGAAAAGGCGTTCTGGTCGTGGACTTCCCCCCAGACCACTCCCTGCCTCCACCCTTTATAGTCTATGCCATATTCTTTGACCCGTTCCCTCTCATAGCGGTTAGCTTCCTCTGTGGCGGCAATCTCAGGCTTAAGTGAGGATGGGGGGCGAAACATGGTTCTGGAAAGCTTTAAGGGTTGGATTATCATACGGAGAGCCAGCTCATCCAAGCTCACCCCCGCCACCCGGGACAGTATCTCCCCCAGGATTATGTAGCCGATACAGCTATAAACCACCATCTTGCGCGGTGGATAGAGGAGGGGAGTCTGATTGAGGTGGCGCAGGTAATCGGCCATGGTGCCTCCGAATAGATAGAGGGGGAGCCAGTCTTGAAATCCCGCTCGATGGGTGAGGAGGTCTGTCAGGGTAAGCTCCCTTTTTAGAGAGTCGGAGAACTCGGGGATGAACCTGCCCACTTTTTCCTCCAGCCTGATGGTTCCCTTTTGAGCCATCAAGGCCGCAAGGAGGGCAGTAATCAGGGGCTTGGTAAGTGAGGAGAGGTCGAAGATTGTGTCCAGCCTCATAGGAATTGGCTGTGGTTTGACCACGGCTAATCCCTGAGCTGATTTAAACACCCCTTTGCCCTGGCGATGGACAAGAAAAACAGCCCCGGGGCAATGGTCCTCTTCAATCTTTTGTTGGACAAACCGGGTGAGTCGGGAGAGAGGGTCTTCAGCCGTGGTCATTTTATCTTCAGGGAAGGCTAAAAGAGGTTCTCAAAATAAATAAGGTGACGCCCCTTAGTCTGGTATGAGAATAGCTCGCTGATGTCAAATCTTTTCCAGCACCTGCAGGGCTACTTCCATGGATAGCCTTGCATCTTCGCCACTTACCACCACCTCGGTGCCGTTCTCCACCGCATCTATAAAAGATTTCAGCTCTCTTTTGAGAGGCTCCTCCTTCTCAACTTTGAGCTGGCGGGTCTGAATGGTGGGGAAGTTGGTCTTCGAGTCTCTAATGAGGTTGGAGACGGAGACCTGCTGGGTGGTGTAATCAAGGGAAATGTAGGTGTCGGACTGGAAGATTCTGACCTTTCGTATCTTTTCCGAATTGACCCGACTGGCGGTAAGGTTGACCACACAACCAGAGTCGAACTCCAGACGGGCATTTGCCATATCGAGCTCACTGGTGAGAACGGGTACCCCTGCGGCATGGACCACCTTGAGGGGGGATTTAACTATGCTAAGGACAATGTCTATATCGTGGATCATAAGGTCGAGGACGACATCTATATCAAGGCTGCGAGGAACGAAGGTCCCTATGCGGTAGGTCTCGATGAATCGGGGGTCCCGAATAATGGGCATAGCAGCTTTGAAGGCAGGGTTGAGTCTCTCCAGGAAGCCCACCTGAAGGGAGACCCCCTTCTTCCTGGCTAAATCTACCAGCCCATCCGCTTCCTCAAGGGTTTTGGTTATCGGTTTTTCTACCAGAACATCTATCCCCTGGTTCAAAAAATCCTTGGTCACCGCATAATGGTCAACCGTGGGGACAGCAATAACCGCCGCTTCCACTTTGTCCATTATCTGGCGATGATGGGTATAGTAAGGAGTACCATACTTCTCGCCAATGAACTTCGCTCTTTCGGGGATGCAGTCTACCACCCCGATTAGATTTATATTGTCGAGGGATGATAGTATCCGAACATGATGCCTCCCAAAATAGCCAACTCCAACCACCCCTACTTGCAGCAACTTCTTTCTCCCATAAAAAGTGGTATTATGACAATGCTATTACAGCAATATTCTCTCCATTGGCTCTGCTGAGCAGCTTTTCTTTATCGAAAAAGAGGGTTTTGCCGGCATCGACCGCCAGGGCGCTGGCTCCTACCTCTGCCATAGTCTCTATAGTATTCAGCCCCACCACCGGTACATCAAAGCGCATATCCTGCTGTGGCTTGCTGACTTTAACCACCACCACCCCTTGGCCTCCTATCTTACCGCCTCTTCTGATGAGTTCGTCGGTTCCCTCCATACCCTCCACGGCGATGACCGCTTTGCCTTTGACTACCACTGTCTGACCTATGTCGAGGCGGGCAACCTCCCGGGCAATCTGGCGACCAAACCTGATATCTTCCATCTCCTCAGGTGTGGGGGCTCTCTCGGTCAGTATCCCTGGCGAGACAAGATAATGGGATAGAAAGGTGGTGGAGTCGACCACCTGAATACCCTCCCTGGTGAGGGTATCGGCAATCCCCCTTAATAAGGAATCGGTCTTCCTGTCCTTGAGCTCTTTGAGAATGGCTTGAAGCCGATGGTCAATCTTGACCCTCTCATATACCAAGGAGTGGCTTACCTTCCCTGCCATCATAGCCTGGGAGACCCCGTTCTTCTTCAGTATATTTATCAGCTTATCTAACTCCCCCACTTCTACCCAATAAGTTCGGTGGGGGGTCAACCTCTGGAGTTGGTCAGAAGCCAACCCTTTGATTCCCACTACAGTCACCTCCATCCCCCTCTGCTGAGCCTCTTCTACAATCAAGCAAGGAAACTGCCCGCCACCAGCTATGACCCCTATTCTCTGAGCTTCCATATCATTCTATCAAAAAAGCGTAATCTCCTAATGGAAATATGTCACCCTATTTTATAATTCCTCTTTTAGACCTCCGGATAAAGTCAACCAGGTAGCTGACCTCGGGGGAATTATTTATCTCTCTTTCGATCTTCTCTAATGCTTGAGTGGTGTTCAGCCTGGACTGGAGGAGTATTTTGTAAGCTGACTTTATGTTTTGGATAGCCTCTGGGGAAAATCCGCTTCGCCGCAAGCCTATAAAGTTGACCCCGTAAGTTTTAGCTCTGTTTCCTACGGTTTTGGAATAAGGGAGAACATCCCTGGTGATGACCGAATACCCCCCAATGAAACTATATTTCCCCACCACACAATGCTGATGAACTCCGGAGAAAGCTCCTACAGTGGCGTAGTCTTCCACCTCCACATGCCCTGCCAGGGTGCCGGCATTGCCGAAGATGACCCCATTGCCTACCTTGCAGTCGTGGGCAATGTGGGAGTAAGCCATAAAATAGTTGTTGTTGCCGATAGAGGTGACCCCGCCTCCCCCCAGTGTCCCCAGGTTGACGGTAATAAACTCCCGGAAGATATTGTTGTTTCCTATTATCACCCGGCTCTTCTCGCCTTTGAATTTCAAATCCTGGGGAGGGGTACCGACAACGGTAAAGGGATAAAGGTGATTGTTTTCCCCTATTTCGGTCCAGGCTTCGATGACTACGTGAGCCTCTATGATGTTATGGTCGCCTATGACAACCTTATCCCCAATAATAGAATAGGGACCGACCTTTACTCCGGCTCCCAGTTTAGCGTGATGGCTGATTATTGCTGTAGGGTGAATGTCCACCTCCCCCTCCCTCTTAGAAGGCGGCTTAAGCATCCACCATAGAAGACATTATAATTGCCTCCGCTACCAGCTCTTCCCCTACATAAGCCTTCCCTTGCATCTTGCATACCCGGGACTTCAGCCTCAAGACTTCCACCTCGAAACGGAGCTGGTCGCCGGGTAGAACCGGTTTGCGGAACTTCGCCTGGTCTATTCCCATAAAATACACGAGCTTATTCTCCCGCTTGGGGATTGTCCTCAGCAGTAATATCCCCCCCACCTGAGCCATCGCTTCGATAATGAGGACCCCTGGCATAATGGGGGTCTTAGGGAAATGCCCCTGAAAGAAGCTCTCGTTGATGGTCACATTTTTTATCCCCACAATCCTTTTTTTCTCCTCCAACTCCACGATCCTGTCTACCAGCAGGAAGGGAAAGCGATGAGGTAACAGCTTCATAATCTCATCTATATTAATAATCGCCATAGCTCTTTAGCCTCTCTGCTTGATGAGGGAGTCCAGTTTTTTCTCAATGGCTTCCATCCTTTCGAAAAGCTGGGGTAGCTTATGAAAAAGAGCTGTCTGCTCCTTCCATCTCTTCATAGAGATAGCGGGAAAACCTGCCACTACGGAGCCGGGGGTGATGTCCTTGGTGATGCCAGCTTTGGCCGCCACCATCACCCGGTCACCCAGCTCCACATGCTCTGTGACACCCGATTGACCCCCCATAACCACTTCTTTGCCCAACCTGGTGCTCCCCGAAAGTCCGACCATAGAGACCAGTATTGAATCTTCGCCGATGACAACATTGTGGGCTATCTGAACCAGATTGTCCACTTTAACTCCCCGTCTAATATGGGTGGCACCCATGGTTGCCCGGTCGATGCAGACATTGGCGCCCAGCTCCACATCGTCCTCGATAATCACTGTGCCCACCTGAGGTATCTTATGATATACACCTTTCTCCTTAACATAGCCGAAGCCATCGCTCCCTATCACACAACCGCTGTGGATGATAACCCTTTTTCCGATACGGACATGGTGAGAGATGGATACATTGGGATGGATAATGGTCTCCTCCCCAATAGTCACCCCTTCCCCGATGACCACCCCCGAATGGATGACTACCCGATCCCCAATAGAAGAGTTGTCTCCCACATGGACCAAAGGATAAAGGGAGACTTCCTTCCCTATACGACAATTCTTACCCACTATTGCCTGAGGACTAATCCCTGAGGGCTGGTATCTCTTCCGATAGAAGAGATTCAGCACCTGGGAGAGGGCATAGCGGGTATTGGCTACTTTTATAATATTAGGATACTGCAGCTCTGAATCGGTGGAGACAATGAGGGCAGAAGCTTGAGTCTGGCGGAGGTAGCGGGCATATTTGGGATGAAAGAGAACAGCTATATCCCCCGGCGTGGCTTCCTCGATGGGCTTTATCCCCTTGATCTCAACATTGGCATCTCCCAGCAGCTCCCCCTCGGTAAGCTCTGCTATTTCCCCTAAAGAATACTCCATCTCATTACCTGTTTAAATAGGTATACCCTCTGCCCACTTGAGGACCCGCTTTCTGCCGTCAATTTCCAATGCTTATCTATTTATTGCTGAGCTTAGTTATTCGGCTGGGTGCCTGTCTGGGCCTGATTAAACCTTGCTATCACATCGTCGGTGATATCGATAGAGGGGTCCACAAAGAGCATCCCCCTCTGGGGGGCATTCTCCAGAACCAGTATCAGCCCTTTCTCCCTGGCTACCTGCTCGATGATGGGCAGCACCTTCCGCTCGATGTCCATAATACCATCTGTGTAGAAACTGCGCAGGTCTCTGTCAGCATCCTCTCTCAACCGCTGTAATTCGAGCTGCCGCTGCTGTAAATCCTTCTCGGTACGGCTGCGAGCGTCCTCGCTGAGGGAGAACATCTGTTTCTGGTAGTTCTGCTGGTCCTCTCTCAATTTGTTTTCCCTGGCAGCGATCTCCTCTTGCTTCTGCCGGCGCTGTGCCTCTAAAGAGGATAAAAAGTTTTTCCCTATTGTCGATTCTTGGATAATCCGATTGCTGTCCACCACTCCTATTTTTATTGGTCCCTCTTGAGACCAAACCACCGACGGAAGGCATACCATCAGGAGCACCGCCACTAAAATAGATTTTCCTCTCATATTAACCTCTTTCTGAGAGCCTTAAAATAAAATCTCCCTTTTTCCCCCTGCACCTTGGTTAATCACTCACAAAAGGACAAATGAGTTTAGAAGAAACTTCCCACTGAGAATTGAAAATTAGACCTCTTTTCCCATTCAAGAGGATGCATATTAAATCCCCAGATCAATCTCATGGGGAGATTGAACATAGGGACAAAGAAGCGGAACTCCAACCCCGCTGTAGTGCGCAAATTGGTCAGGCTATAAGGCTCTGATGCGTCGAAGGCATTACCGGCATCGTAGAACATCACCAGCCTCAACTGGGGATTGAGCAAATAGACATATTCGAAATTAAACAGCAAGGTTTTAGTCCCTCCGATAAGGAAGCCCTCCTCACTGCGGGGGCTCACCGTCCTGAGCTCCAACCCCCTGATGCTGTACTCACCACCCAGAAAGTAGCGCTCAAAAATGGGAAGCTCCTGACCTCGTAACCCCATGCCGTAAGCTATCTGAGCCCTGAAGGAGAACAGATGCCTCGGCGGGGCGAAGAAGAAGTGCCTGATTACCTCACCGTATGTCTTGATGAAATCGATGGTGCCTCTCAGTGGTCCCCCGGCATATTCGAACGAGAAGGTGGCTCTCATCCCCCTGGTAGGGAAGAAGGGGTGGTCCACCGTATTGTAAACGATGCTGGGGCCAATGCTGCTGGTGGTCATCTTCCCCTCGGGAAAGAGAGCCGGGTTGAGGTAGAAGGAGGGATACAACCCAGTTGCATCCTCGGGGTTGCGTATATTGATTAGCTCATAGCTGTAAGTCACCATGCCGTAGACAAAGCGGGAGAAGTTCCAGCTAAACTTCACATTCCCACCAGAACCCTCTCGGGCGAAATCGCGGAAGCTTATTCTCCTCTTAAAGATGGAAACCCCCACTCCAAGGCGATGTTCAAACAGCCAGGGGAGCCAGGGCTCGTAGAAGGAGAGGCTGAAAAAAGTAGCCCTCCTGCCCAACTGTCCAGAAACCCCCACCGACTGCCCCCTACCGAAGAGGTTTCGGGTCTCGAAAGCGAAGTTGGTGAAAAGCCCTTCAAGGGCGCTATAACCACCACCAAACTGCACCGAGTTCCGCCCCATCTCGTTCACCTGAATGGTGACATCGACCTTCTTCTCTTCTTCTAAGATGTCGTTCTTGGGTTCCACCTTGTTAAAGAAACCGAGCTGCTGAACCCTCAGGACGCTGAGGTCTAATATCCTCTTGTTGAAAACCTGCCCCTCATGCAATATCAACTGCCGGCGGAGAACCCAATCTCGGGAGGTGTAATTCCCCAGGAACTCTATCTTGTTCACATAATATATGTCGTTCTCCTCAATAGTGAGGTTGATGTCGCAGAACTTCTCATCATCCCTAAGGTTATAGCTGGGCAGCACGCTGACCATAATATAGCCCCTGCTTCCATAAATCTCCTCAATAGCCTCCTTCCACTTCTGCACTTGGGTGATATCGCATACATCATTTTTCTTCATCTGGGCTAAGAACAACAGCTGCTTCTCTGTAAAAACCTTGTTCTCCTTAACCTGAAGCTCCCCCACCCTGAACTGCTCCCCCTCCTCTATGGGGATGGTAAGGTAAAGCCGGGGACTCTCCTTGCGGCGGAAGAAACCAACTTTCTTCTTCTTGACCTCAATAGCCGGTTTATCTATCTTCACCCTCAGATAGCCGTTCTTCCAATAGAACTGGGTCAAGCGGGCCACATCCTCCGAGAAGCGCTCCTCACTATAAAGGTCGGTGTTGCTGGCCCAGGAGATAAACCAGTGAGGACGGGTCTTCTTCATCGTATGTTTTAGAGTCCAGTCGGAATATGCCTTGTTGCCCACAAATTTTATATTCTCAATCCTCGCCTTGTCCCCCTCGTCTATTTTAAAAGTGAGGGTTACCGTGGTCTCGGATACCGGGGTTATCTCATATTTGATCTCCGTATATTGAAGCCCCTTCTCCGCCAACAGAAGCCGCATAACCTCCATAACACTATAGACTGCTCCTATATCCATATAGTTGCCCGGCTTGAGGCTTATGCCCTGCTCATCCAGCTTCTCGGTGACATCAGATTCGGAAAACGATTTGTTCCCCTCATACACAATCTCCTGTAATTGCATCTTCTCCTTGACCTCGAAGGTGACAATTTTCCCCTGAGTTCCGTCCTCGCTTAAGATGCGCACCTCATCGAAAAAACCGGTGTTCCACAGGGATAGGAAATCCTTCTCCAGGCGCTCCTCATCGAAAGGGGAGCCTTCCGCAGAGGAGATGTAATAAAGAATGGTCTCTGAAGAGATGCGCTTGTTCCCCGCAATTACAATCTTCTCTATAATTGGCTGCTGGGCTATAAGAAGATTAGACAGGACAAACAGCCCCATCACTAAAAAGGGCAGAAAAGATTTTTTGGTCATAAACAAAACCTACCCTTTTTATCGATTAGTGTGCTTCTTTCTTTATGATTACATCCTTCGGTTTTTTCTCCCGAAGGCATAGCTTGTCGCCGCAAGGATATACCTCTATGACCCCAATCCCTTTCAGATTCCCCCTTATCATCTCCTCGGCCAAGGTATCCTCTATGTGCTTCTGAATAGCCCTCCTCAAGGGGCGAGCGCCATAGGATCTATCCTGACATGTTTTCTCAATGAACCACTTGCAGGCTTCCTCGGTCAGCTCCAGGGAGAGGTTGTTCTCCAGCAGGTAGCGGTTTATCTCCTCGATCATCAGCTTTATGATTTTGACGAGGTATTCATCCGACAGAGACTGGAAGACTATGGTCTCATCTATGCGGTTCAGAAACTCCGGGTTAAAGGTCTTCTTCACCTCACTGAGAACCATACCCTTCATCCGATTGAAGGTGAGCTTTTTATCCTCGGATTTAAAACCCATGGAGCCCTTCTTCTGGATGTAGCGGGCTCCCAGGTTGGATGTCATAATGATGACGGTGTTCTTGAAATCGACCGTGATGCCAAGACCATCGGTCAACCTCCCATCCTCCAATATTTGCAACAGCACATTGAAGATGTTGGGATGGGCTTTTTCAATCTCGTCCAGCAAAATAACCGAGTAGGGGTTCCTCTTCACCTGGTCGGTCAACTGTCCCCCCTCCTCATATCCAACATAGCCAGGGGGCGAACCGATAAGCTTAGAAATAGAATGCTTCTCCATATATTCGGACATATCAAAGCGGATAAGAGTTTTCTCATTGCCAAAGAGGAACTGAGCCAGCGTCCGGGCCACCAGGGTTTTGCCCACCCCGGTGGGTCCCAGGAAGATGAAGGAGCCGACAGGCTTCTGGGGGTCCTTCAGACCAGCCCGCGAGCGACGGATAGCCCGGGAGATGGCGATGATAGCCTCCTCCTGACCCACGATGCGCTGGTGAAGCTCTTTCTCCATATTGAGGAGCCGCTCCATCTCCCCATCTTGAATAGAGGTTATGGGGATACCGGTCCAATTAGAAACCACCTCTTCAATGTCGCCCCGGGTAACTCTCAGCTTCCCCATTTCGTCGCTGTCATTCACCCTCTGCTTCAACTCCTTGAGCTCCTCCCGCAGAGCCTTCTCTTGCCGGCGGAAGAAGTCAGCCTTCTCCAGCTCCTTCTCCGCGACAGCCTTTTCCAGCTGGGAATTGACTTTCTTCAAATTCTTCTCCAGGTCCCGGATGCGATTAGGGAGGTTGACAGCTAACAGTTTCACCCGGGCTCCGGCTTCGTCAATCACATCTATGGCTTTATCGGGCTGAAAGCGGTCGCTTATGTAACGGCTCGACTGATAGACAGCCGACCTGATGGCTTCTACAGCGTATCTCACCTGATGATAGCTCTCATACCGCTCTTTGATACCGGAAAGAATGTCCATGGTCTCCTGGTCGGTGGAGGGTCGCACCTTGATCCCCTGAAATCTCCTCTCCAGTGAGCGGTCCTTCTCTATGAATCGTCGGTAATCTCTGGGGGTACTAGACCCGATGCACTTTATCTCCCCCCGGGAAAGGGCCGGCTTCAGAATACCAGCGGCATCCAGGGAGCCCTCCGCCGAACCAGCACCCACCAGAGTATGAATCTCGTCGATGAAGATCAATATGTCTTCATTCTCTACCAGCTCTTTCATAATGGCTTTTAATCTCTCCTCGAACTGACCCCGATACTTCGTGCCAGCTACCACTGCCGATATATCCAGAGCCAATATCCTCTTATTAAAGAGGAAGGGGGGCACATCAGCCTTTACAATTCTCTGGGCCAGACCCTCTACAATGGCGGTCTTCCCCACCCCCGGTTCCCCCACAAAAATGGGGTTATTCTTGGAGCGACGACATAGAATCTGAATCAATCGCTTAAGCTCCACTTCCCTCCCTATCAGTGGGTCGAGCTTATCCTTCATCGCCAGTTCGGTGAGGTCTCGGCTGAATTCGCATAAAAAGGGAGTCTCCTTCTTTTTCTCCAGAACTGACTTCTGCCTCATCTGGCCAATTATCTCCTCGCGGATACTGTTCAGCCGTATCCCCTTCTCCGCCAGGATACGGGCGGCTAAGGATTTCCTCTCCCGGAGCAGACCCAGCAGGATGTGCTCGGTGCCGATATATTTGTGGAGAAGGCTCTCCGCCTCTTCAGAGGCATAGGCCAATACCCTTTTAGATTCCTCGCTGAGGGGGATTTCGATGGAGGTGGAGACCTTATCCTTCAGTGTGGTTACCTCCTCAATCTCCTTCCGCATGGCTTCCAGCTTTATTTTAGATTGGGCGAAGAGCTTACCGGTTATACTATCCCCCTCCCGGAGCAACCCCAGCAAGAGGTGCTCGGTCTCAATGGAGCTACTCCCCAGCTGGCTCGCTTCGTAGCGGGCGAAGAAAATCACCCTTCTGGCTTTCTCGGTATATTTCTCAAACATATTTTTATTATATCATATCACATTTTTTCTACAAACTGTCCATCTTCCAGATGGAGAATCCTGTCGCATCTTGCTACTATCTGCTCATTATGGGTAACCACTATAGATGTCAATCCATTTTTATCATGTAACTGGCGAATAAGCAAGTTAATTTTTTCTCCAGTCGCCGAATCGAGGTTCCCGGTGGGCTCATCAGCCAGGATCAGCTTAGGTTCTCCTACCAGAGCTCGGGCTATGGCTACCCTCTGCTGCTCCCCACCAGAGAGCTCCGCAGGGCGGTGGTGGCTGCGGTCAGCCAATCCCACTTTCTCCAGCATTTTCTGTGCTTTTTGTTGGGCTTCGGGGAGGGCCATCCCCCGCAGCAGACAAGGCATCAGGGTATTCTCCAGGGCGGTGAACTCTGGCAGCAGGTGGTAGAACTGGAATATGAAGCCAACTTTACGGTTCCTGAACTGAGCCAGTTCGATGGGAGGCAGGGAGGACAACTCCACTCCTTCAAACCTGATGGACCCACTATCTGGTTTATCCAGAGCTCCAATAAGGTTCAACAAGGTGGTCTTCCCAGCGCCCGAAGCTCCCACAATAGCCAGCATCTGCCGGGGAGGGAGGTCAAAGTTGATTCCCCGGATGACCTCCAGTCTACCCCTCCCAGAAGGGTAAGATTTATACAGCTTTTTCACTTCTAACAGATTATTCATAACGCAAGGCTTCTACCGGATTGAGCTTTGAAGCCCTCCACGAGGGGTAAAGGGTAGCCAGAAAGCTTATGCCCAAGGCTACCCCCACCACCATAAGGAGGTCTCCTGCCCTCACCTTAAAGGGGAGATAGGAGATGGTATAAACATCGGGGGGGAGGTGGATCAGCCTATAGGTATCCATCAGCCAGCACAGCCCCCCTCCTAATAAGGAGCCGAGAAGTGTCC